>NZ_PSYC01000007.1:0-101173 GCF_002931515.1 Pseudoclavibacter sp. RFBG4
TCCCTTCCCTCCCCGAAAGCAACCAACGCTGCCCGGCGTTTCCCCCTCTGCGGGCCGTCGCAGCGGGCGAAACGCCGGGCAGCGTTGGTCTCCCTCTGGGGGAGGGGAGCTCTGTGCAGAACCTGGGCGTGGAGCCCCCGGTCCCCAAAGCAACGTTGCCCGGCGTTTCGCCCCCTGCGCAGTCTGACAGGGGGCGAAACGCCGGGCAGCGATCGGCTTCGGCTTCGGCTTCGGGCGGGGCCCGGGCCGGGCGCGGGGGCGGCTGGGTGGATGCTCGCGGCTAGTGGGCCGCGTCGCCGTCCTTCGCCTGTTCGTCGGCCGCGAGCGTGCCGAGGTAGAGGGCGATGACCTTCGGGTCGTTGAGCAGCTCGCGTCCGGTGCCCGTGTACGCGTCCTTGCCCTGGTCGAGCACGTAGGCGCGGTCGCAGATCTGGAGGCAGCGGCGCGCGTTCTGCTCGACCATGATGACGGAGACGCCGGCACGGTTGATCTGGCGCACGCGCAGGAACGTCTCGTCCTGACGGACCGGGGAGAGGCCTGCGGACGGCTCGTCGAGGAGCAGCACCGATGGGTCCATCATGAGGGCCCGCGCCATGGCAACCATCTGCCGCTCACCGCCGGAGAGGGAGCTCGCGCGCTGCTTGCGGCGCTTCCCGAGCTCGGGGAAGAGGTCGGCGACGAACTCGAACCGCTCGTTGAAGACCTTGGGCCGCAGGAAGAGCCCCATCTCGAGGTTCTCCTCGATCGTGAGCGACGGGAAGACGTTGTTGTTCTGCGGCACGAGCCCGACGCCCTTGGCGACGAGCTTGTCGGCGCGCAGGCCAGTGATGTCCTCGCCTTTCAGCATGACGCTGCCGCCGCGGATCTTGATCTGCCCGAAGATGGCCTTGAGTACTGTCGACTTGCCGGCGCCATTGGGCCCGATGATGCCGATGAGCTCGCCGGGGTAGGCGTCGATCGAGCATCCGTTGAGGATGTTCACGCCGGGCAGGTAGCCGCCGACGAGGTCGATCGTCGACAGCACAGCGTCGCTTCTGGGGGTCGTCGCTGTCGCAGAACCGGATGCGTTTGGCGTCGTCTCGCTCATTTGCTGTCACTCTCCGTCGTCTCGGTCCCGGGCTTCGTCTCGGCGATCTCCTCGGCGATCGTGGTCGTCCCGAGCACTTCGGCCTCGTACTCGGCCGCCGCTTCGACGCCCTGTTCCTCGGCGATGCGCTCGACTTCCAGCTCCTGGATGTCGAGGTCGCCCAGGTCCTGGTCGTGGTGCGCGCCGAGGTAGGCGTCGATCACGGCCTGGTCCTTCATGACCGTCTCAGGCGGGCCCTCCGCGACGATCTGACCCTCCGCCATGACGACGACCCAGTCGGAGATGTTCGTGACCATGTGCATGTCGTGCTCGACGAAGAGCACCGTGGTGCCGTCGTTCTTGAGCTCCTTGACGTGGCCGAGGAGTGACTGCACGAGGGCCGGGTTGACGCCGGCCATGGGCTCGTCGAGCATGATGAGCTTCGGGCTGCTCATGAGGGCGCGGGCCATCTCGAGGAGCTTGCGCTGTCCGCCGGAGAGGGATGCCGCGTAGTCCTCGCGCTTGGCGTCGAGCTTGAAGCGGGCGAGGAGCTCGTCGGCCTTCTCGGTGATCTCCTTCTCGCGGTCGCGCCACAGCGGCTTGAACAGTGCGCGCAGCATGCCCTCGCCGCCTTGCTCGTCGGCGCCGAGGAGCATGTTGTCGAGCACCGTCATGCGCCCGAGGGACTTCGTGAGCTGGAAGGTGCGGACCATGCCGGAGCGGGCCACCTTGAAGGCGGGCACGTTGGCGAGGGAGGTGCCGTCGAACGACCACGTGCCCGTGTTGGGCTTGTCGAAGCCCGTCAGCAGGTTGAACATGGTCGTCTTGCCGGCGCCGTTGGGGCCGATGAGCGCCGTGATCTTGCCGCGCGGGATCTCGAGGTGCTGCACATCCACGGCAGTGTTGCCGCCGAACTGGCGGGTGACGCCGTCGGCGATGACGATCGGGTCGACCTTCTTGCAGCCGGGGCCGACCTTGCCGTCGACGAACTCGTGGGTGGGGAGGATGCCCGTTGGCGGGCTCGTCTGCTCAGGCACTGAAGCTCAGCTCCTTCTTGTTTCCGAAGATGCCCTGGGGTCTGAAGACCACCAGCAGCATGAGCGCGATTCCGACGATGATGAAGCGCAGCTGGCCTGCCTGCGTCGTCGAGAGGAAGGTGATCGCGCCCGATTCGATCGCGCCGTACAGGATGCCCTGCGTGAGCGAGAGCACGACCCAGAAGATCATCGCCCCAACGATGGGGCCGAAGATCGTCGCGGCTCCACCCAGCAGCATGATCGTCCAGATGAAGAACGTGAGACCCGTCGTGTAGTTCGCGGGTTGAACGGCTCTCGGCAGGATGAAGATGATGCCGGCGAGGGAGCCGAGGAGGCCACCCGTGATGAGCGCCTGCATCTTGTAGGCGAAGACGTTCTTGCCGAGGCTGCGCACGGCGTCCTCGTCTTCGCGGATGCCGCGGACGACGCGACCCCACGGGCTGCGCATGAGCGCCCACACGAGGAGGGTCGCGAGGATGACGAGGCCCCAGCCGACGATGCGGGTCCACCAGTCGTAGGCGTTGTAGGTGAAGGGGCCGAAGCCGTAGGTACCGTCGGGGATCGGGTTGATGGCCGCGAAGGTTCCCTTGAAGCCGTTCAGGCCGTTGGCCGCGCCCGTCACGGGGGTGAGGCCGGTCGTCGTCACGATGTACCGCAGGATCTCGGCGGAGGCGATCGTGACGATGGCCAGGTAGTCGGCCCGCAGCCGCAGCGTCGGGACGCCGAGGATGAACGAGAAGACGATCGAGACGACGATGACGCACAGCACGGCAGCCCAGATGGGCCAGCCGAGGCTGATCGTCGGGATCGCGAACGCGTACGCGCCGAGCAGCATGTACGCGGCCTGGCCGAAGTTGAGGAGGCCGGTGTAGCCGAAGTGGATGCCGAGGCCGATCGCGGCGAGCGCGTAGGCAGCGGTGGTGGGGCTGAGGAGCTCGCCGATGGCGTTGCTCAGGATGTTTGACCAGTCCATGGTTCGTCTCCTAGCCGACTCGCTCGCGGCGGCCGAGAATGCCCTGGGGCCTGACGAGCAGGACCAGGATGAGGATGAGGAGCGCCGCCGCGTACTTGAGGTCGGCGGGGATGAAGAGGGTCGAGAGCTCGACGAAGATGCCGACGACGAGCGAGCCGACGAGGGCGCCGTAGGCGGAGCCGAGGCCACCGAGGGTGACGGCGGCGAACATCAGCAGGAGCACCTGGAAGCCCATGTCCCATGAGGATTGGCGGTAGAGGGCGAGCATGACACCGGCGAGGGCGGCGAGGCCACCTGCCGTGGTCCACACGATGCGGATGATGCGGTCGACGTTGATGCCGGAGGCGCTTGCGAGCGACGGGTTGTCGGACACGGCCCTGGTGGCCTTGCCGACGCGGGTGCGCGTCAGGAACAGGGCCACGAGGAGGAGCGTGACGATCGAGATGCCCATGCTGAGGAGCGAGCCCGTCGTGATGCGCACGGGGCCGAACTCCACGGCTCCGCTGAGGCCCACCGAGCTCATCGGGAGGATCGCTCCGCCGAAGAAGAACTGGTAGAGGTACCGGAGTGCGAGGCCGAGGCCGATGCTCACGATCATCGCCGGGACGAGGCGCACACCGCGCTTGCGGAGCGGCTTCCAGAGGGTCGCGTCCTGGAGC
The DNA here is from genome assembly GCF_002931515.1 of Pseudoclavibacter sp. RFBG4. Classification (NCBI taxonomy): domain Bacteria; kingdom Bacillati; phylum Actinomycetota; class Actinomycetes; order Micrococcales; family Microbacteriaceae; genus Pseudoclavibacter; species Pseudoclavibacter sp. RFBG4. Next base: position 3,736 of record NZ_PSYC01000007.1, read on the forward strand.
CAGCCGAAGGCGGCGCCGAGGATCACGACGACGATGATGGCGACGAAGATGTTGAGCCCCATGACGACGGCGAAGAGCCAGGCCATGAGTCCGCCGAAGGTGACGAGCTCGCCGTGTGAGAAGTTGTTCAGCCCGGTGGTGCCGAAGATGAGGGTGATGCCGATCGCGCCGAGCGCGATGAGGAGGCCGAAGTTGAGGCCGGCGACGAGGCGCTCGATGAGCTGCGAGCCGAAGTTGCTGCTCTGCCTCGTGTCCTCTCCGAGCGCGAAGAGGCGTCCGACGTTGGTCGTCGACCACTCGTCCTCGGTGACCTCTGCGGTGGCGCCGTCCTCGTTCCGCAGGTCGATGCCGTCTGGCAGGGTCTCCGTATCGAGCGTGACCGTGTAGTTGCCTGGGCCTGGGACGGGCACGCGCCAGCGGCCGTCTTCACCCGACTCCACCGTCTCGGAGTAGCCGTCGCCGTCGACGGTGAGCGAGACGCCGGCGACGGGTTCTCCCTCGTAGTTGAGGATGCCGCTGATCGAGTACGGCGACTCCTCGTCGACGGGGTCGGCTGCCGCGTTCGCGGGGCCGGCCATCGCGAAGACGCCGAGGAACGCGAAGAGCGACATCGCGAGTGCTGCGAGCATTCGGTGGGTTCGGGTGAGCCGGGAACGCCGGGCGGTCGCTGAGCGCGGACCGGCTGGCGTGAGCGGACTGGGGAGAAGGGGCACGGAGTACCTCCAGTGCGAGTCGGGCTGGGCACGACGACTGAACGAGATTCTGGAACTGCTATTTCTGCAAGCGAGGATTCGCCACTCTGCGAATCTACGGATGGTTTGTATCGGCAATGTTTCACTGCCGCTACACACGATAGTCGCGCGGAAGGCGCTCTGCTCGCCGCCAGGAGCCTCAGCGCGCAATTTTGTTCTACGTCACCACAAATATGGTGCTCCAGTGCGGCGCAGTGTGCCGCCACATCCAAGATCTCCGATTTGTGAAGATGTCTTTCGTCTCCGGCGTGTCACCGACCGGATGGTGCCCCCGCCGCGGCACTGAGGCCCGCGGGCGTGTGCTCGGGACAGTGGAGTGCGCGCTCGCCGCAGTCCGCACAGGCGACGAAGCGTTCCCTGCAAGAGGGGTCGCTGCAGTTCTGGGTGCGGTGCGTGGGCCTCTCGCATTCGCGGCAGCGGCCGAGGACGTCGGTGTCGGGGCCGAACTCGAGGTGCTCGCGAGCGTCGAAGACCGCGAGGGAGCCCTTCCAGAGTCCCTCGTTGCCGAACTGCTCCGCGTACCGGACGATGCCGCCGTCGAGCTGGTACACCTCGCTGAAGCCGCGCTTGAGCATGAGCGCTGAGAGGACCTCGCAGCGCACGCCTCCCGTGCAGTAGGTGACGACGGGCTTGGACTTGAGGTCGTCGTACTTGCCCGATTCGAGCTCGGCGATGAAGTCGCGGGTGGTTCCGGTCTCCGGAACGATGGCGCCCTCGAAGCGGCCGATCTGCGCCTCGATCGCGTTGCGGCCGTCGAAGAAGACGATCTCGTCGCGCGATTCGACGAGTGCGTGCAGCTCGTCGGGGGCGAGGTGGGTCCCGCCGCCCTTGACGCCGTGCTCGTCGACCTCGAGCTCGCCCGGCGCCCCGAAGCTGACGATCTCGTCGCGCACCTTCACGCTGAGGCGTGGGAAGTCGAGGCTCTGTCCCAGCTCGTCGAGTCCAGTGCCCTCCGACCACTTGTAGTCGGCGTCCTTGAAGGCCGCGTACTCCCGGGTGGTGCGCACGTAGCGCTTGAGCGCGTTCAGCTCGCCGCCGAGGGTGCCGTTGATGCCGTCCTTGGAGATCAGGATGCGCCCACGCAGCCCCAGGGACGCCGCGAGGTCGCGCTGCCAGAGGCGGATCGCCTCCGGGTCGGCGAGGGGCGCGAAGGCGTAGTAGAGCACGATCTTGGGGACAGCCATGAGGACGATTTTAGGTGAGGGCGCGTGCTGGCCAGGGGCAGACGTTCCGTCCATCATGCGAAGGGATCTCAAGTGCGGCCAGCCGGCCAGCAGGGCCAAAGACAGCCCTTGGTGTTGGATCGAAGAGGTATCTCACAGATCATCTGCTGGTCGGTGGAGCCGTGTCGTCAACTCGCGTATTTGTTCAGAAAAACCTTCTGGGTGCCGAAGGATCCGCAAATATTCCCAGTTTGTCTTGTGTGGGCCGGGTCTGCCTCTATTATCACGCAGGTGACTGAATTTAAATTGGAGCCCTCTTTTCCTAGTGAACGCCGCCAATGGCGCGCCTCATTGGTTCAACTCATAGCCGTCAGCCTGATTGCCCTTCTGCTCTACTCTCTACCGTTGGTCGTGCCGTTTCAGGCGGCCCTGTCGTCGACTTCATCCGTCGGTGATTGGGAGGCGCTCGGAACAGTTTTCACGACTATCGGAGCTTCGGTTCTCGATGGGGGTGTTGATGCCTTCAGTGTGGTGGTCACATTGCTCGCCGGTTTGTATGTCCTCGTGGCCGGCGGGCAACTATCCGGCTCGTTGGCGATCCCAAAAGTGCAGCGCATTCTCGCCACGGCGGCGATATCACTTGTTGGATTCTTGTTTCCGGCGCTTCTTTTCAGTTGTATTGCGGTTTTGAACCAACCGGCCGAGCTCGGAAAGTTCATGCTTGTCGCCCCACTTGGGGCGGTGGTTGTAGTTCTGGCGACGCTCCTTGGCGAGTTCGTTGTCTACACCTCGCAAGAGCAGCTTCGCGCGAATATGGCGGCAGTTGCTAGGTCAGAGTCACTGATTCAAGGAATTGCCGCGAAACGTGAGGTGATGGTCACCTCGGGAGTCGTTGCTGTGAGCTGGGTGCAGGCTATAGGGCAAGCGAACATATGGCGGCGTCGACTCAGGATCGTTTTTGCTTCGTCACTCCTCGCAACGCTCGCGAGTGCGGTTCTAGCTGGCGCTTTGCTTGCTATCCAATACTTGAATTCACAGATCTACTTTCAGTTCTGGATGAACTCGAATCTCGTGGTTCTTCTGGCGGGATTTATTCTATCCGTGGTAGTTGCAATGCTCTCCGGTGAGTCGGCGCGAGAGCGCTGGGCGAGTGATACGTCATTCTCGAAATACGTTACCCGTGTGGCTATGGGTGCCGTGCTTTTCTTAATTCTGGCTTTTGGTTTTCTTCTCGGCATGTCGTTGGCTGAAAATCATGGATGGCTAGTCGGTTCGGTGTTCATTGTGACTGCCTGTGGACCGAGCCTTTTCATCTCGATCTCCACCCTGCTGCCAAACTCTCGCATCGGACTCGTTGGAATGCGACAAGCGGAACTCGATCTTGAGTCTCGGGTTAGATCGGGTCGAGCGAAGATCGCGATACTTGAACGAGACCTCGAAGAGCGAGCGGCTAGTTCAAGCGACTTGCGCGAGAGTTTCCTGAGGCGAGTATTTCGCAGCTTCGGCTATCAGAAAGTGGATTCTAGGTCCAATGAGCGAAGATGAGCAGGATCTCTGACCGCTGATAGGTGAGGATCGCTCCCTCGCGAGTTGCGGAGTCGCGTTGATTCGAATTTCTCATAGGTCGCTATCGCACTGGCCGCGAGTCGCGGCGTGTGTCGGGAGGATCGAATGTCCGTGGGTCTGCGTACCCTTGCGGCATGCCAGATCGGGTCATGTCGCTCTATCGGCCGGCGTCGCCGGTCGATGTGCAGCAGACCCTGTCTCCCCTCATGCGGGGCAGGCGAGATCCGACGTGCTGGGTGCATCCGGTGTCGCGCGACGTGTGGCGCACGTCCCACGCGCTGGCGGGAGGCGCGACCACGGTGTTCCGCCAGGCGCGGGAGGGGGTGCGGGTCGTGTCGTGGGGTGCGGCTGCCGAGATCGCGGTCGACGAGGCTCCCACGCTGCTGGGCTGCGACGACGACTGGAGCGAGCTCCGTCTCGACGCTCTGCCGGAGCTGGCGGATGTGCGGCGTCGGAACGAGGGGCTGCGGCTCCCGAAGTCGGGTGCGGTGTTCGAGGCGCTGAGCGCGGCGATCATCGAGCAGAAGATCACGGGCCTCGAGGCGCATCGCGCGTGGGACATCCTGCACCGCGACCACGCCGACGCGGCGCCAGGGCCGGCCGGTCTCGTGCCGCGGCACATGCGCCTGCCGCTCACGCCGGAGCAGTGGCGGCGCATTCCGAGCTGGGACTGGCACCGGGCCGGCGTCGACTACTCGCGGTCCGGCACGGTGATCCGCGCGGCGACGGTCGCCTCGGCGCTGGAGCGAACGAGCAGCCTGCCGACGGGGTCGGAAGAGCCGCTCCGCCGTCTTCGCTCGATCGTGGGCGTCGGCGTGTGGACGGCCAACGAGACCGTGCAGCGCTCGCATGGCGACCCCGACGCTCCGAGTTTCAGCGATTACCACATCCCCAACATGGTCGGGTGGGCGCTCGCGGGCTGCGACGTCGACGACGACGGCATGCGGGAGCTGCTCGAGCCGTGGCGCGGACACCGCGAGCGGGTCGTGCGGCTCATCAAGCTCGCGGGCAACCCGCGCCCGAAGCACGGCCCCCGTATGACCGTGCAAGACCACCGCTCCCACTGAGCTCTGCGCCCGGCGCCGACCTGCGCCGACCTCCTCTGAGGGGTGTTCGCCCACGGCTGAGGGGGTTTTCAGCAAACTTTCTGGCACTCGATGGGGCAGAGTGCTAATTTTCTGCTCAAGGAAGTTGACACCAGTCGACTCAAGTTCACCGCACCGTCTCGCGCTGACGAGCGTGCGTACAAGGAAGGGAAAACGACATGGCACGCGTCTTCGATCCGTTCCAGGAGATGGAACGACTTTTCCAGGGAGCACCGAACAGCCCGCGTTCGATGCCCATCGACCTCTACCGCGAGGCCGACCACTACATCCTCACCGCCGACCTGCCCGGCATCGACCCGAGCTCGATCGACGTCGACCTCGACGGCCAGCAGCTGACGATCCGCGCCGAGCGCAGCACGGTCAACGCCGAGGGCGCCAAGTGGCTCGTCCGTGAGCGCAACGGCGGCAGCTACCTCCGCCAGTTCACGCTCGGCCAGGGGCTCGACACCGAGCGCATCGCGGCGAGCTACGAGCACGGCGTGCTGACCGTGACCGTGCCGGTGAGCGAGCGCGCGAAGCCACGCAAGATCGAGGTCGAGAGCGGCACGAAGGTCGAGACCATCCAGGCCTGAGCGGCCCGGTGATCGCAGCTTCGTGATGCGGTCCCTGTGACGCAGAGAGGGGCAGCGCCAGCCGGCGCTGCCCCTCTCTGCGTGTCCCCGCGTCTGTGGGGCGGTGCGTCTCTGCGCTGGTCCTCGACGCGCGCTCGCGCCTTCGTTCGCGTCAGGCGGCGTGGAGTCCCGTTCCTGCCTCTTCGGTCTCGCGGGCGAGCTTCGCGGCCGCCGCGTAGCGGCTGCGGAGCGCCGAGTCAGGGGCGGGCTCGAGGCGAGCGATCGTCTCGACGGGCCAGTCCGGACGTGTCCCAGTCGCCACCCAGGCAGCCTGGCGAGCCGCGCCGTCGGCGACGTACTCGCCGGGTGCCGGGATCTCGACTGGCACGTCGAAGAGCGTCGGCGCGACGGCGCGGACGCCCTCGCTCAGCGCTGCACCGCCGATGAGCATGACTCGCTTCGCCTCGACGCCGAGCGCACGGTGGGCGTCGAGTGCCTGCGCGAGGCTGCCGAGCATGCCCTCGACTGCGGCCCTGGCGAGGTTCTCGCGGGTGAACGAGCCGCGGGTCATGCCGAGGAGCGACGCGGTCGCATCCGGCAGGTCGGGGGTGCGCTCGCCGTCGAGGTACGGCACGAACGCCAGACCGCCAGAACCGACGGGGGCGGATGCGGCCAGTCGACCGAACTCCTCGTGGTCGACGCCGAGCACCTCGGCGGTCGTGTCGATGACACGTGCCGCGTTGAGGGTCGCGGAGAGGGGAAGGAACGCTCCCGTCGCGTCCGCGAACCCGGCCAGCCCACCGCGGGGGTCGACCACCGGTCGGTCGGCGACGGAGAAGACGGTGCCTGAGGTGCCGATCGAGACGACGACATCGCCCGCGCGCGCGTTGAGGCCGAGCGCCGCACCAGCGTTGTCGCCGGCGCCCGCGGCGACGAGCGCGCCGGCCGGCGTCTTCCCCGCGACCTCGTCCGGTCCGAGCACACGGGGCAGGATGGCGTCGTGGCCGAGCGCCGCGATGAGCAGCTCGCGGTCGTAGTCGAGCGTGAACGGCGACCAGTAGCCGGTCCCCGACGCGTCGGAGCGGTCGGTCGTGAGCTTCGTCAGGTCTGGGCCGAGGGGGCTCTCGCCTGCTGGGCCGTAGCCGAGGAGGCGCCACGTGAGCCAGTCGTGGGGGAGGGCGACGGCCGCGACGCGCGCCGCGTTCTCGGGTTCCGCATCCCGCAGCCAGCGCAGCTTCGTGATGGTGAACGAGGCGACGGGCACGAGTCCCGTGCGCTCGACGAGCGCATCCTGGCCGAACTCGGCGATGAGGTCGCGTGCTGCGCCTGCGCTGCGGGTGTCGTTCCAGAGGAGGGCGTCGCGGACGACACGGCCCTCGGCGTCGAGGGCGACCATGCCGTGCTGCTGGCCTGCGACGGAGATCGCCGCCACGTCGTCGAGCCCGCCTGCGGCCTCGGTCGCGCCCTGAACGGCAGCCCACCAGTTCGCCGGGTCGATCTCGGTGCCGGGGAGGTGAGCGGCGCGCCCCTGGCGGACGAGCGCACCCGTCTCCGCATCGCGGATGACGAGCTTGCAGCTCTGCGTACTCGAGTCGAAGCCGGCGACGAGCATGGTGGTCTGCTTTCTGTAGGGCGAGTGCTGTGTTGAGGTTCAGGCGCTGGTCGAGCATGCACGACAGAGCTGGGGCGGATGCACGCGCGTGGTGAGTGCATCCGCCACAGCTCTGCGCGGGGGGACGGGGAACCCGTCAGTCGGTGGGACGTGGGCTAGCCGCGTGCGCCCATGAGGTGCTCGAGCGCGAGCTGCTGCAGGCGCACGAAGCCGAAGCCCTTGCCGTTGAAGTACGCGTCGGCGTCGAAGTCCTCGAAGGCGGAGCGGTCGGCGAGGAAGTCGTCGTAGGTCTCGCCCTCGCCGAGCGTGTTCGTGGACAGCTCGTCGACGCGGGACGCCGCGAGAGCCTCCTGCACCTCGGGGTCGGCGCGGAAGGCAGCCGCGCGCTCCTTGAGGAGGAGGTAGGTGCGCATGTTCGCTGCCGCCGACTCCCAGACGCCCGTCTCGTCCTCGGTGCGCGAGGGCTTGTAGTCGAAGTGACGCGGGCCCGTGTAGGTCTGGCCGCCGTTGGGGCCGCCGTTCTCGAGCAGGTCGACGAGCGCGAACGCGTTCTGCAGGTCGCCGTGGCCGAACACGAGGTCCTGGTCGTACTTGATGCCGCGCTGGCCGTTGAGGTCGATGTGGAAGAGCTTGCCCTGGTAGAGGGCCTGCGCGATGCCTGCCGCGAAGTTGAGGCCGGCCATCTGCTCGTGCCCGACCTCGGGGTTCACGCCGACGAGCTCCGGGCGCTCGAGGGTCTCGATGAAGGCGAGTGCGTGGCCGACTGTGGGGAGCAGGATGTCGCCTCGGGGCTCGTTCGGCTTCGGCTCGATCGCGAAGCGGATGTTGTAGCCCTTGTCGGTGACGTAGTCGCCGAGGAGGTTGACGGCCTCGCGGTAGCGCTCGAGGGCCTGGCGGATGTCCTTCGCGGAGTCGTATTCCGCACCCTCGCGGCCGCCCCACATGACGAACGTCTCGGCGCCGAGCGACGCGGCGAGGTCGAGGTTGCGGAGGACCTTGCGCAACGCGAAGCGACGCACGTCGCGGTCGTTGGAGGTGAAGCCGCCGTCCTTGAACACGGGAGCGGAGAAGAGGTTCGTCGTGACCATCGGAACGACGAGCCCGGTCGCATCCAGTGCACCACGAAGGCGGGAGATCTGCGAGTCGCGGACCTCGTCACTCGAGCCGAACGGGAAGAGGTCGTCGTCGTGGAAGGTGAGGCCGTAGGCACCGGCTTCTGCGAGCTTCTCGACGACGTGCACGACGTCGAGGTCGGCGCGCGTCGGGCCGCCGAACGGGTCGGTCCCGTTGTAGCCGACGGTCCACAGACCGAATGAGAACTTGTCTGCGGGGGTGGGAGTCAGAGACATGGGAGTCCGTTCTAGGTATCGTCGTTGATAAGTTCCAGAGAGCAACATATAGCACTTCGTTGTGTCACTTCCACCACCAGTTCCCGATGGGACAGGGTTCGGATGGCCCCTGGGGCTAGTTTTGTCACGAATCTGACACGGGGTTGCACAACCTGACCCAAGTGGGTATATGTTTGGCGCGACAACTTAGGGCAACACATTTCAGAGAGGAAATGACCGTCATGTCAGCAACGAAGAAGTTGCTCGGTCTCGCAGTCGTTGGAGGCCTCGCACTCGGTCTCACCGCATGCGACGCGCCAGCAGACCCAGCAGCAACCGGCGAAGCAGGAGCAGCAGTCGAGGTCGAGAGCGTCGGCATCTCGATGCCCACCCGCGAGCTCGAGCGTTGGATCAACGACGGAGCGCAGCTCCAGAGCAAGCTCGACGAGGCAGGCTTCACGACCGACCTGCAGTACGCCGAGAACGACCCGGACACGCAGATCTCGCAGATCCAGAACCAGATCGCATCCGGAGTCGACGTGCTCGTCGTCGCCGCCATCGACGGCTCGGTGCTCGCACCGGTGCTGCAGGATGCGGCTGACGAAGGCGTCACGATCATCGCCTACGACCGCCTCATCAACGACACGGAGAACGTCGACTACTACGCGACGTTCGACAACTACGCGGTTGGCAAGCTCCAGGGCGAGTACATCGTCGACAGCCTGGACCTCGAGAACCAGCCCGGCCCGTTCTACCTCGAGCCCTTCGCAGGCAGCCCGGACGACAACAACGCCAAGTTCTTCTTCTCCGGAGCCTGGGACGTCCTCAAGCCGTACATCGACGAAGGCAAGCTCGTCGTCGGCTCCGGCAAGTCGCCGGCATCGAACGACGACTGGGCCTCCGTCGGCATCCAGGGCTGGGAGAGCGCTGGCGCTCAGGACGAGATGGAGACCCGTCTCGCCTCGAACTACGCCGACAAGAAGGTCGACGTCGTCCTCTCGCCGAACGACAGCCTCGCCCAGGGCATCGCGGAGGCGCTCGTCTCCGCCGGCTACACGCCCGGCTCCGAGTGGCCCATCCTCACGGGTCAGGACGCTGACAAGGCATCGGTCACGAACATCCTCGCCGACAAGCAGTCGATGACGGTCTGGAAGGACACCCGCCTCCTCGGCGACCAGGTCTTCGCCATGGTCGAGTCGCTCAAGGCAGGCACCGAGGTCGAGGTCAACGACACCGAGAGCTACGACAACGGCGTCAAGGTCGTTCCCTCGTACCTCCTCGACCCCGAGGTCGTCACGAAGGACACCGTGCAGGAGAAGCTCATCGACAGTGGCTTCCTCAAGGCATCGGACGTCGGACTCTAACGAGTCACCGACACCACACTGAACGCGCTCGGGCTGGCTGTGCCCCCACACCAGCCCGAGCGCGCTTCTGTTGCAGCTCGCGCCCTCGAGGCGCAGCAGTGCCGAGCGTTGACGCTCGGAAAGTGAGACGGAGCAATGGTGCAAGACGACACAATCCTGAAGATGTCGAACATCGTGAAGGAATTCAGCGGTGTGCGAGCCCTCGCGGGCGTCGACATCGAAGTCCGTCGCGGCGAGGTGCACGGCATCTGCGGCGAGAACGGCGCGGGCAAGTCGACGCTCATGAAGGTCCTGAGCGGCGTCTACCCGTACGGCACCTTCGAGGGGACCATCGAGTTCGATGGCCGCGAGGTGCGGTACAAGACCATCAACGACAGCGAGCAAGATGGCATCGTCATCATCCACCAGGAGCTCGCCCTCAGCCCCTACCTGTCGATCGCGGAGAACATCTTCCTCGGCAACGAGATCCAGCGCTTCGGCGTCATCGACTGGGACGAGACCAACCGCCGTGCGGCGGAGCTGCTCAAACGGGTCGGCCTCAACGAGAACCCCGCAACCGTCATCCGCGACATCGGCGTCGGCAAGCAGCAGCTCGTGGAGATCGCCAAGGCGCTGTCGAAGGACGTGAAGCTGCTCATCCTCGATGAGCCCACCGCGGCGCTCAACGACGAAGACTCCGCGCACCTGCTCGGCCTCATCGAGCAGCTGCGCGAGCAGGGCATCACGTCGATCATCATCTCCCACAAGCTCAAGGAGATCCGGCGCATCGCAGACCGCGTCACGATCATCCGCGACGGGGCGACGATCGACTCGATCGACATGACCGAGCCGGATGCGACCGAGGGTCGGATCATCCGCGCCATGGTCGGCCGCGAGCTCTCCTCCATGTTCCCGCCCCGCGAGGCGGTCATCGGGGAGGAGAAGCTGCGCGTCGAGAACTGGACGGTGCACCACCCGGCCGACCCGAGCCGCAAGGTCGTCGACGACGTCTCGTTCCACGTGCGCGCCGGCGAGATCATCGGCTTCGCAGGCCTCATGGGCGCAGGCCGCACGGAGCTCGCCATGAGCATCTTCGGGCGCAGCTACGGCACGAACATCTCCGGTGAGGTGTACAAGTCGGGACAGCTGATCTCCACGAAGACGATCAACGAGTCCATCAAGAACGGGCTGGCCTACACCACCGAGGACCGCAAGCACCTCGGCCTCAACCTCATCGGCGACATCCAGGCGAACATCTCCGCGGCGGCGGAAGGCAAGGTCTCCCGCTGGGGAGTCGTCGACGGCATCAAGGAGAACGGCGTCGCCGAGGGCTACCGCAAGTCCATGAACATCAAGACGGCGAGCGTCGCGACGCTCACGGGCAAGCTCTCCGGCGGCAACCAGCAGAAGGTCGTGCTCAGCAAGTGGCTGCAGACCGACCCTGACGTGCTGTTCCTCGACGAGCCCACCCGCGGCATCGACGTCGGCGCGAAGTACGAGATCTACGGGCTCATCAACAAGCTCGTCGAGCAGGGCAGGGCGGTCGTCGTGATCTCCTCCGAGCTCCCCGAGCTGCTCGGCCTCGCCGACCGCATCTACACGATCTCCGAAGGACGCCTCACGGGTGAGGTCTCCAGGGAGAACGCAACACAGGAACTGCTCATGCAGTACATGACCGCTGGAAAGGACGAGTCGTGACCACCACGAACACCGAGGCCGCGAACGAAGCAGGCACCCGGAAAGTGAGGATGTCGGTCGACGTCCGCCAGTACGGGATCCTCGGCGCACTCGCCGTCATCATCATCCTGTTCCAGATCCTCACCGGCGGGAAGCTCCTGCTGCCCGCCAACATCAACAACCTCATCCAGCAGAACGCGTACGTGCTGATCCTCGCGGTCGGCATGATCATCGTCATCATCGCTGGCCACATCGACCTGTCGGTCGGCTCGGTCGTCGCCGTCGTGGGCGCCATCACGGCCATCGCCATCACCCAATGGGGGCTGCCGTGGTTCGCGGCCGTGCTCATCGGCCTCGCGGCCGGGGCGGTGATCGGCATCTGGCAGGGATTCTGGATCGCCTACGTGGGCATACCGGCGTTCATCGTGACGCTGGCGGGCATGCTGCTCTTCCGAGGCCTCACGCTCGTGCTCCTCACGGGTGGAACGATCAACGCGCTGCCCGACGAGTTCGTCGCCATCGGCAAGGGCTCGCTGCCGCAGTCGATGGGCACGATGCTCGGCGGACACGACGTCGTCACGATGCTCATCGCGCTTGTCGTCGTCGCAGCCGTCATCGGAAGCCAGCTCCGCACCCGCGCACGCCGCAAGAAGCTCGACCTTCCCGTCGAGCCCGGGGCCGCCCTCATCGCGAAGCTCGCGATCGTCGCCATCGCAGTCCTCGCGTTCGCGTGGCTGCTCTCGGCACACAAGGGCCTGCCGATCATCCTCATCATCCTGGCCGTGCTGATCATGCTCTACACGTTCATCCTGCAGCGCACCGTCTTCGGCCGGAACGTCTACGCCATGGGTGGCAACCTCTTCGCGGCCAAGATGAGCGGTGTGCGCACGGAGCGCGTCAACTTCCTCATCTTCGTCAACATGGGTGTGCTCGCGGCGCTCGCCGGCATCGTGACGACGGCCCGCGCAGGTGGTGCCGTCGCCTCAGCCGGCAACACCTACGAGCTCGACGCCATCGCGGCGGCGTTCATCGGCGGCGCGGCCGTGACCGGTGGAGTTGGTACGGTTATCGGCGCAGTCATCGGCGCGATGATCATGGGTGTCCTCAACATGGGACTCTCGATCCTCTCGGTCGACTCGGCCTGGCAGTCGGTCATCAAGGGCCTCGTGCTGCTGCTCGCCGTGGCGATCGACGTGCTCGGCAAGCGCCGAGGCGGACGCAGCTGATCGATCTCCGTCGCCCGCGCTGAACCCAGCGCGGGCGACGGAACGGCTCGGCCGAGCGCCAGCCTGCCCGGAACCAGAACCTGAAGCAGCACCAGAATCGAAACCAGACACGCACTGCCGTGACGAGCGAGAGAAAGAGGACGGCATGGCCACCGATCGTGTCGCCTCTTCGAACCTCTCCCTCATCCTCGAACGCCTCCACCGCGGTGGACAGGCGTCCAGAGCGGAGCTGACCCGGGAGACGGGCCTCAACCGCTCCACCATCGCTGCGCTCGTCTCCGAGCTCGCCGACCGCGGCATCGTCGAGGAGCACGAGCCCGTCGCGACGAATCTCGTCGGCAGGCCGAGCCCCATCGTCGGCGTCTGCGACAAGATCGTCGCCGTCGCGGTCGTGCCGGAGGTGGACGCCCTCAACGTGGGTGTCGTGAGCTTCCGCGGCGAGCTGCTGAAGCGCATCCGCTTCGAAACCGAGAAGCCGCCGACCGCGAGAGAAGCGGTCGCCATCGTGAAGGCCCTCGTCGAGGGCCTCAGCGAGAGCCTCGACACGCTCTACGAGTGCGTCGGCATCGGCGTCGCCGTGCCAGGACTCGTCCGGGCCTCCGACGGATTCGTGCGATGGGTTCCCCACTTCGAGTGGCGAGACGTGCCGCTCGCCGAGCAGCTGCAGAAGGCCACGGGCCTGCCGGTGCTCGCCGCGAACGACGCCAACCTCGGCGCGGTCGCCGAGCACATCTTCGGCGCCGGTCGCGGCATCAGCAACATGCTCTACATGAACGGCGGCGCGAGCGGCATCGGCGGCGGCATCATCGCCGACGACCGACTCCTGCACGGTGTCGCCGGCTACGCGGGCGAGTTCGGGCACAACCTCGTGGCGACTCCGGCGGCGCTCGGCAACTCGGGCGACGACGAGCTCGAGCGTGTTGTCAGCAGGCGTCGCCTGCTCGCCGCCCTCGGCACGAAGAGCGCCAGCGACGACGAGCTGGAGCGGATGCTGCAGCAGAACATCGACCCGGCGGTGAAGCTCGAGACGCACCGCCAGCTCGGGGTGCTCAGCGTCGGCGTGCGCAACATGATCAACATCCTGAACCCCGAGCGGGTGGTGCTCGGCGGGTTCCTCGGCGTGCTGCTGGACCTCGAGCGCGACTACTTCCTCGAGATCCTCGCCGAGCACACGCTCGCCCCGAACTACGGCGAGGTCGAGGTGGTGCGGGCCGGGCTCGGCAGCGACCTGCTGTTCATCGGTGCCGCCGAGCTGCAGTTCCAGGCGCTCATCGAGCGCGCCCACCTGCGCCGCTAGCGTCCGCCGCTCGGCCCCTCCCGCTCGCCTCGCCGCGCCTCGCCGCGCCTCGCCCGCCTCGCCGCGCCTCGCCCGCCTCGCCGCGCCTCGCCCGCCTCGCCGCGCCTCGCCCGCCTCGCCTCCCGTGCTTCGGGCTGGGTAAGTCACGTCGTTCGGGGAATCTTCCCGGCACGAAGTGATTTTTCCATCCCGAAACGGATCTCGCGGGGCGAGCGAGTGGGGCTTGCGCCGGGTGAGCGCGTTGGGTCCGTGGCTCCGAGCATCCGTCGTTCGGCTCCTCCCGCGCCTGGCCTCCCAGGTCTCTCCTGCCCCTCCCGTGCTTCGGGCTGGGTAAGTCACGTCGTTCGGGGAATCTTCCCGGCACGAAGTGATTTTTCCATCCCGAAACGGGATCTCGCGGGGGCAGCGAGGGCCTTACGGGGCCTACGGGGTTTATGCGGGCATGCGCGAGCCGCTTTTGCCCCTCCAAGACTTCGGGCTGGGTAAGTCACTTCGTTCGGGGAATCTTCCCGGCACGAAGTGATGTTTGCATCCCGAGACGGGCTCTCGCCGGGCGCGCGCGGGGGACGCTTGTGGCGTCTACGCGGGGTTGCGGACCTCGGGGAACGCGATGACCTGACCCGAGTAGCAGAATCCGCCCCCGAAGCCGAGCAGGAGGGCGGGGCCACCGGGCTCCGCGACGCCAGCCTCGACCTGCTTGGCGAGGGCGATGGGGATGGAGGCGGCTGAAGTGTTTCCCGAGTAGACGACGTCGCGAGCGACCACGTCGTCGGCGAGGCCGAGCTGCTTGCCGAGGGCGTCGATGATGCGCAGGTTCGCCTGGTGCGGGACGAACGCGACGAGCTCGTCGGCTCGCACCCCGCCCTTCGCGAGCGCATCGATCGCGACGTGCTGCGCCTGCGTGATGGCCCAGCGGAAGACGCTGCGGCCCTCCTGCTCGAAGCGGCCGGACGGCTGCTGGATGCGCACGAGGTTGCCGAGCTCCGGCTGCGAACCCCACGCGACGGGGGCGACGCCGGGCGTCTCACTGCGCTCGAGCACGACCGCCCCGGCGCCGTCTGCCATGAGGATGGCGGTGGTGCGGTCGGTCCAGTCCATGAAGTCGCTCATGCGCTCTGCGCCGATGATGAGGGCGCGGCTCGCGGAGCCAGCGCTGATCGCCTGGTCGGCGACGGCGAGCGCCTGCGAGAAGCCGGCGCATGCCGCGTTGAGGTCGAAGGCGACGGGGTGCGTCGCGCCGATGCGGGTCGCGACCTGCGCGGCCGTCGACGGCGAACGGTCCATGGCCGTCATCGTCGCGACGATGACCATGTCGATGTCCGTGCCCTGCACGTCCGCGGAGAGGAGCGCCTTGACGCCGGCAGCGGCGGCCAGGTCGGTGACGCTCTGCCCGTCTGCGGCAAGTCGGCGCTCGCGGATGCCGACGCGTGACGTGATCCACTCGTCGCTCGTGTCGAGAGTCTGCGAGAGCTCATCGTTCGTCACGATGCGCTCCGGCGACTCGTAGCCGACTCCGACGATGCGCGAGTGCACTGGCTGAGGCTGGGGGAAGGAAAGCATGATCAACGCAGAATCCTACCCTCCGGTCAGTGCTGGTCTCTGTGGGGGTATTCGGAGCGTGCGCGTCGCCCGGATTGCCGCATCGACCGGGCTCGCCCGGGGTGCGCGTCAGCTTCGGGGGAGCGCGCCGATCTCGTCACCGGCTTCGTTGTAGATCACGAGCGAGTCGCCGTCGACCGAGGCCGACGTGGCGCCGATGAGCCAGGTGTCGACACCCTCGCAGAACATCATCGTCGACGCGAGGGCTCCGAACTCGATCTTCCCGTCGGTCTCGCTCCAGTCGCCCATGAGCCGATTGCAGCCGTCGTTGCCCGTCACCCTGCCGTCGTCGGAGAGGCGCAGGCCGGGTTCGCCCTGGCCGCTCGAGTCGGGGGTGCCCCAGGTGCCGGCCGCCGACGCGGCTGTCTGCGCGCATCCGCTGAGGAACAGGAGGGTCGCTGCCGCGACTGCGATGCTGACGCCGATGGTCTTCACGAGGGCTCCGATGCTTGGGGTGGCCACATCGTAGCGAGTCGAGCCGGAGCGGCGGATACCCTGTTGCCATGCCCGAACTGACGCCAGAACAAGTCGAGACGCTGACGGAGCTCGCGATGGGCTGTGCTCGCCGCGGCGACAGCCAGACGCTGGTGGATCTCATCGACCAGGGCATGCCCGTCGACCTGCAGGATGACGCAGGAAACACCGCGCTGATGCTCGCCGCGTACAGCGGTCACGCGGGGGCCGTTCAGGCGCTCATCCGTCACGGAGCCAATGTGGACCTGTGCAACGCGCGGAATCAGTCGCCCATCGCGGGGGCGCTCTTCAAGGGCGAGGACGAGATCGTGCGCCTGCTCCGGGACGCGGGCGCGGACCTCGACGCGGGAACGCCGACGGCGCGCGCGACCGCGGAGATGTTCGGGCAGACGCACCTGCTGAGCTGACCGTCCCGACTGGAAGTGGGAACCGGCAACGGGAGACCTGCGGTGCAGGAACCGAGCGCTCCGGAACTCGAGCTCGCCGAAGGGTCGGCGCACTGCCAGGCTGGGGGCATGGCCACGTCCGTTCCGCAGGCGCTCACGCAACCGCACCTCGACGTGTGGCGCCCCGAGGCGGGGCGGCTCCGACGCTTCGAGAAGACGGTCACCCTCGGCGACGGGGATGCGCTGTGGGAGCGCGCCGCGGCAGACGTGCTCCTCTGGCGAGTCAAGACGCGCAGCGGGTTCGAGGTGCACCCGGACGGGGCCCCTGCAGCCGCGGGGGCGCGCCCCACGATCATCGCCGGGTGGGCTGGGGTGCGCATCCAGGAGCCCGTCGAGGTCGTGGCCGTCGTCGACGAGCCGACGAGGGTTGGGTTCGCCTACCGGACCCTGCCGGGGCATCCCGTGCAGGGCGAGGAGGCGTTCATCGTCCGGCGAGTGGATGCTCGGGTCGAGTTCACGATCCGCTCACTGACCAGACCGGCACCATCGGGACCTTGGCGCACGCTGTTCCCGCTCCTCCGGGTCGCGCAGATCGTGGCGCGGCGGAGGTACGAGCGCGCGCTTCGGTGAGGCGCGGAACAAGCGCCGGGTCCGTGGCGTTCGACTCAGTGTGACGACCACGATGCTGCAGGCGCCCCCGAGTGACGCGTTCGACCGCGCCCTCGCCTCCCTGGAGTGGACGCTTGTCGGATCGCACCGCCATCGGCTCGCTGCTGGGGAGCCGATCGTGCGTCGCCATGCCGGTCCGGGGTTCGTGTTCGTCTTCCGTGGCGCCGTCCGACTCTCGAGCTTGGGGGCACCGGTCGTGGACCTCGCGGCGGGTGACCTGGTCTTCTTCCCCAGGGAGCACGTGTCCTCGGTGCTCGCGAGCGTCGAAGCCGAGTTCATCGACGTCGGCTTCGAGGAGGCGCCACAGGCGCAGACCGCGGCCGAGGCGCTGCCGGCATCCCTGATCGTGCGTGACTTCGCCGCGCAGGAGCCCTCGATGGTGGCGCTCATCGACGGCATGGCGTGCGCCTGGAGTCTCGGGGGCGCTCACCCTCGGCCGGGTGACGCCGTGATCTGCAGCCGCATCGCGACGACGATCGTGTCGACGGCGCTCCGCGCCTGGAACGAGGCCGGATGCGCGCCGGCAGGCTGGTTGCGTGACGTCGCCGAGCCGCAGCTCGCGGCCGCCCTCGAGGCCCTCCACCAGAAGCCGGGCGACCCGTGGACGCTCGACGAGCTCGCCCGCGTCGCGCGGATGTCGCGCTCGGTCTTCGCCGCACGGTTCCAGGAGTCCGTCGGCGAGACGCCCATCGGATACCTGACGCGCGTGCGCATCGAGACGGCCAAGGGGCTGCTCCTGCGGAGCGAGCTGACGATCGGGGCGGTCGCGAGCGGGCTCGGCTACGAGTCGCAGGCGGGCTTCAGCCGCGCGTTCCAGCGGCACACTGGATCCACGCCCGGACGCTGGCGTGCCGAGGCGAGATCACGGTCGGAGCGAGGGATGCGCGTCAGCTCCTGACGCGCATCCGCTCGACCTGGGCAGGCGAACCGCTCAGCTGGCGCGGCCGGGGAAGCGCGCGCTGCCGAAGATGAGGCCGCCGACGATCGCCGATGCGGATGCGACGACAAGTGCGGGCGTGACGCCGATCAGGTCGATGAGCAGGCCGCCGACACCGGCACCGAGGGTGATGGCGAGCTGGAAGCCGGCGACCGAGAGCCCGCCACCCGATTCCATGCGGTCGGGGACGAGGCGACCCATCCACGTTCCCAGTGTCGTGAGCCAGCCGCCGAACCCGATGCCCCACGTGGTGACGGCGACCGCGACGAGCCAGATCTGGCCGGGTGCGAGCGCCACGATGCCGATCGAGACGCCGATGAGCAGGGGCACGGCGAAGCGGAGCACGGCGAGGTGCCGGTCGACGAGCAGGCCTACGACGAAGTTGCCGATGACACCGCCGATGCCGAAGGCGACGAGCAGCGCGGCGACGCCGACCCCGTCGAGTCCGGGCACTCGGTCGATGGCGAGACGGATGTACGTGAAGGCCACGAAGTGGCCGAGGACGGTGAGGATGTGTCCGGTCAGCCCCACGCGGATGCCGGGGACGCGGAGCGTCTCCACGAGCGAGCGGAAGCCGCCGCTCGATGCGGTCGGGGGAACGTGCGGGAGGGCCAGTCGCAGCGCGATCGCGACGACGACGGTCACGATGGCGACGCTCGCGAAGATGAGGCGCCAGTCCATGATCGTGCCGAGGTAGCTGCCGAGCGGCACGCCGGCGACGGTCGCGACCGTGGTGCCCGTGTTGACGAGCATGATGGCCCTGCCCAGGTGCTTGGGCTGGGAGAGGCTCGCGGCGATGGCGATGGACATGGCCCAGAAGGCGCCGAGTGCCGCGCCGAGCAGGAGCCGGGCGATGAGCAGGAGCACGAACCCGGGGGCCACGGCGACGACCGCGCTCGAGAGTGCGGCGGCGCCGGCGAGCACCACGAGCAGGGTGCGGCGGTCGAGGTGGGGCACGAGGATGCCGATCGTGGGGGCCGTGAGGAACCCGACGAACGCGGTCACGGTGACGGTCTGGCCGGCCTGCCCCTCCGTGATGCCGAGGGAGGCGGCCATGGACGGCAGGAGGCTCGGTGGGAGGAACTCGGCGACGACGAGGACGAAGCTCGTCGCCATCATGGCCGCGATGGCGGCCCACGCCGTCTTTGGGGGAGTCTGCGTCTGAGGAGTCTGCGTCGCAGCGACGGTGGGGATGGTTCCTGTGGTCATGTGCCAAGCATCCTCGAACTCGCGGTCGAGCGTGTGACCGTCCGTCCGATTCGTTGCACCGATCGTCCGCCGCCGTCAGAGTCGCCGCCCTGTCACACGGGTGGCACGGACACCTTGAGCGCGGGCTTCCTCTTCCGTCCACCGCGCTCGAGGGGCAGCTCAGCCGTGCTGTCGTCGATGACCTGGGCGAGCGTCCAGTCCATCCGGAGCAGCGCGATCAGCGCTTCTCCGGATGGTGATCTGGGGTCGAAGGAGCTGGCTTGGTCCTGCAGCAGAGCGTTGACCGACTGGTGGTCGTCGGCGTCCCTGTCGATCGCGGGCTGGCCGCGGGCCTCGGCCAGCGCGTGGCGGGCGGCGGATGCGCGCGCGGCGACCCTCGAGATCGCGGCGGCCACCAGCGGGTCCGGCCGGGCGAGATCGCCGTCGAGCTGGACGAGACGAGCTGCGGATCTCGTGGCGATGTACATGAGGTGCACGGCGTTCCCTGTTCTCCTCGGGCCGGTGACGAGGAAGGCCGTGGACATGCCGGAGACGGCGGTGTCGACGTCGCCTTGCGCGAGTTCCAGCGTGCGAAGTCCCGTTCGGAGCGCGGTGGTCGTGACGGGGTTCACCGGGGTCGCCAGCAGTCTGCCGAGGAGCGCCTCCAACGCGTCCAGGTAGGCGTTCACCTTCGCCTCCAGCGCCGGTTTCGAGCTGGACGAGAGGATGAGGTAGGCGCAGAGCACGCCGATGACGCCGCCCGCGATGGTCTCCTCGAGGCGAGTCTCGAGGACGTCGGCGCCGAGCTTCCCGAGTAGGCGGTACAGGGCGACGAGGATGGTCGTGGTGAAGAGCGCCGAGTAGAGGTAGTTGAGCGGCCCGAAGTAGAGCGCCCCGAAGACGCCGAGGACGCAGATCGCGCTCAGCACGTTCACGTTCCCCGAGGCGAGGGCCACCGCGGCGATGCCGACGATGATGCCGATGGCGGTGCCGAGGATCCGACGTAAGGCGCGCGTGAGGATGCCGCCTCTTGTGGTGGTTCCGGTGAAGATCAGGGAGGCGGTGATGACCGCCCAGTACCAGTGCGAGGCGGAGATAGCCTCGCCGACGATGGATGCGATCGATGCCGCGGCCATGGCCTGCACCGTCATGCGCGTCCACGGATCCTGCTTCGGGGCGAGCGAGACACGCGGCCGTGCGGAGCCTGAGCCTGAGCCCGGGCTCGGTTTCGGGTCTGGTGGCGCGCCGACGATGGTGAGCTCTCGCAGTCGGGCGTGCGCGTGCACGCTCCGGGCGATGAGGTAGCTCGCGAACGTCGCCCCGAGACGGGTGCCGCGTTGCGATGGTCGATGCGCGATGATGACCGTCGCCCACTCGGTGGCGGAGCTGATGTCACACGCGGGAGCACGCTCGTCGAGCACCGTCCGGAGGTGCGCGAGGTCGCGGTGGAGGCGGGCGGGCAGATCGGCGGCGCTCGCGGAGAGACGGGCCAGCAAGTAGCAGAGCTCTTGGATGTCGACGCGGGCGTCGAGGACCCGATCGCCGAGCGTTTTCGGATCACCGTCTGCGTGCAGCTCGGCGTCCGAGTTCCGCTGCCACGCGTCGATGGATTCGCTGGTCGCGTCGATGCGCGCGAGCCTCAGGCGCAGGGTTCCGGGGTGACCGGGTCGCGAGGCGGCGTCGAGCGCCGACTCCGACGCAGCCCGCAGCTCTCGCAGCAGCAGCAGCTGCCGCCTGGGTCTCTGCAGGAGGAGGGTGGCGCGCGCGACGAGCTGTGTCGTGCAGGCGAGGAGGGCGATCAGGCACAGCGCCGGCAGCTGATCGTGCGTGGGCTTCAGGAGGAGCGCGAAGAAGTACCCCATGAAGGTGACGGTGCCGAGCGAGCCGGCCCTGGCGCCGTAGCGGCGCACCCAGACGGCGGCTCCGCTGACGAGGATGAAGGCGCCGATCGCGAGGATCCGGTTCGGGGCGAGGAGTGCTGCGAGGGCGATCACGGCCACCGAGGCGGGAATGAGGAGCATCGTCGTGACGAGGCGCTCTCGTGGCGAACGATCCTTGACCGAGGCGCCGGCCATGATCGACAGGAAGATGCCGACGCTCAGGAGCGAGCGCTCGGCGTGGAGCTGCCCGATGAGCAGGTTGGTGAGGAGCGCGCTCGCGAGGACCCCGAGCGAGACGGCGGCGGCCGCGGTGAGTCGCGCCCGGGCAGGGTCGCGAGCGGCGAGGAGCAGGCGGAGGGTCTTGCGCATCAGCTCACCCGCTGCTGAACTCAGCGGTTGTCGTCGTCGACGGAGATGAGCTGCAGGGTGAGCCCCGTCTGGATCGCCTCCGCACGGTTCGAGCAGGAGAGCTTCCGGTAGACGGACCTGAGCTGGGACTTGATGGTGTTGGGGGAGACGTGCAGCTGCGCCGCGATCTCGGCGGTGGTCAGCTCTCGCTTGAGTGCAGTGAGCACGCGGAGCTCGCTGGTGGTCAGGGTGGGGCGCGTCTGCACCATCACGTGGGTGATGCCGGTCACCGAGACGTCGAATGTCGGGTGCATGGAGTCGTCGAGCTCGCACCTCACGCTCGAGAGCACCTCCTGCGGGATCTGGCTCAGGATGCGTCGGGAGTTGCCCCGCTGCACGATGTGCGCGACGCGCTGGGCGGTCGTCGGATCGATCGAGTCGGCCTTGGCGATGGAGAGCCAGGCGGAGAGGATGATGCGCTCCGTGTGCTGGGCGGGCGCGAGCGTTCGCTGCTCGGACAGACGCCGCAGGTGCGTCTCGGCGAAGTCGAGCTTGTCGTCGGCGATGGCGAGGCGGATGGCGGCGCTCGTCTCGAGGAACCCCTTCTGCTCGGTTCGGAAGGCGGCTGCTCTCGCCTGCTTCTTCGAGCCGAGTGCCCACAGCGCGTCGATGGTCGCCGCATTCATGACGTCGATGGCGAGCGAGCCGTGCTGCTCCGTGTGTGCGTCGCGGGCGAGGTGCACGCACTCGAGCGCCTCGTCCGGTCGCTTGCGGGCGAGCAGGGAACGCGTTCGGGCGAGGAGCCCGTATGGCCAGGTCACCTGCAGGCTGCCGAACGAGTCGAGCTTCGCGAGCAGGGGATCGATGTCGTCGATCATCCGCTCGACGCCGATGAGGGCAGCTGCCGTGTTCTCCGCGAAGCGCGTGGGTTCGCTATACGGTGCGCACGGTTCGGGGAGCTGGGGGAGTTCAGCGAGGACTCGCTCCGCCTCCTCGAGCGATCCCCGTTTCGCATGGGCGAGCGCGACCCGTGAGAGGGCGAGCCGCCTGGCGTCCGGGCGGCCCGCGATCTGGCCGATCTCCGCTGAGGCGGCGAGCTCGGTCAGCGCGGGACCCGTCTCTCCGGCGGCGAGCATCGTCGAGCCGATCTGCTGGTGGTAGAACCACAGCGGCCCGTCGGCCCGCTCGCGGAACCCCGTTCCCCGCGACCTGATGCGGTCGGCGAGGCGAGAAGCGTAGGCGAGTGCGGCGGTCACATCGCCGCTGTACCGGAAGGCGATCATCTGCGCGAGCGTGAGCATGTCGACCTCGTCTGTGGTCATGCTCTTGACGGTCTCCGCATTGAGGTGCGGTTTAAACGGGGTTCGTTTATGGGCGAGAACCGGATTCACCCGGTGAAGAATCCAAAGAACCGGGTAATTTTCAAGAAGTGACAGTGGGATCTTCTCTATAGCGTGGATGAGATCCAGGTAGTGCTTGTCGAACAGTGGCCAGATGTGCGCCATCGCGGCCTGTGCGATCTTGCGCGGGTTTCCCGTCTCCAATGCGGCGTCGAGCTTCTGCTTGGAGTCTGCGGCAGTGGCTGCGGTCATGAATCGCCATTCTCTGGGGGAAGTGCGGGTCGTTTCTGATGGTGCGGCGAGAAAGTGGTTGTCTCAGGGTAAAAACGTGTTCATCGATCGACCGTCCTTCTGCTCAAGGGTCTCTTCGTCCCTCTCCACGCGGGGAGAGGGGACGGGTGTGGTGGCTGTAATCCCCGGAAAGTCAGCTTCGATGGCGACTGTCGATACGGGTCGGGGGGTATCTTGTCCGAAGAAACCTATCCTGAAATGAACGTGCCACGCGACCCTCGAGCGTGTCACGACGAGGGGTGTCGCGAGCACCTTTGGATCGCGGGGTGAAACCCGGGGTGAAGCGTCGGGTTACATCCCAGGTTACGCACCGGGTGAAATTCGTTGGCAGTCGCGGTGCATTTTCGCTCACGGGTTACTGTGGCTTTCATGCCCCAGGATGCGGATAGCCCGTCACGAATCATTATTCGAAATGCCAGGCTTTTCGATGGGATAAGTGAACGTGTTCGCGATCATGTGGATGTGCTTATCGAGGGCTCGAGAGTGCTCGCGATCTCGGAATCTCCTCTGGCGAGCAACTCCCCGGACGGTGCGCGTGAGATCGACGCTCACGGCAGATTCCTCATGCCCGGGCTCACCGACGCCCATGTCCACCTCATGGGCAACGCCAACAGCATGAACGACTTCCTGCAGGCGGCAACGGGCGAGCTGTACGGCAACACGATCGCGGAAGCCAGGAAGATGCTGCTGCGCGGTTTCACGAGCGTGCGCGACATGGGTGGCGACACCAGTCCGATCAAGACGCTCATCGACCGCGGCGTGCTCGAAGGGCCGCGCATCTTCCCCAGCCAGGCCATGATCTCCCAGACCTCTGGCCACGCCGACTTCTCGTTCGTGTACGAGGAGCCGAGCGAGTTCGGGGGCAGGCCCGCACGCACCGAGGACATCCACTTCACGAAGGTCGCGGACGGAGTCCCCCAGGTGCTGACCGCGGTGCGGGAGCAGCTGAAGACCGGCGCGAGCCAGATCAAACTCACGCTCGGGGGTGGTGCGGCATCGCTCTACGACCCGCTCAGCACGCTGCAGTACACGCCGGAGGAGATCCGCGCCGCGGTCCAGGCGGCTTCCGACTACGGAACCTACGTCGCCGCACACGTCTACACCTCCGCGGGAGTCGCCAGGGCGCTCGACTGCGGTGTGCGCTCGATCGAGCACGGCCACCTCATGGACGAGGCCACCGTCAAGCTCATCCGGGACGCGGGTGCCTGGCTCTCGGTGCAGCCCTTCGCGGAGGACGACCACCACTATCCCGATCGCGATCGCGCGCAGAAGAACGCCGAGATCTGCCGAGGCACGGCGCAGGTCTACGCCTGGGCCAAGCAGCATGGAGTGCAGACCGCCTGGGGCACCGACCTCCTGCTCGAGCCCGGGGCGGCCGCGAGGCAGAGCGTTATGGCAGCTCGACTCGGCGAGTTCTACAGCCCGACCGAGGCGCTCCTGATGCTGACCTCCGGGAACGCGAGCCTCTTCGAGATGGCCGGCGAGCGGAACTCGTATCGGGACGCGAAGCTCGGCGTCATCGCCGAGGGAGCCTGGGCCGATCTCATCCTGGTCGACGGCGACCCGCTCTCCGACCTCTCGCTCATCGCCGAGCCGGAGCTGAACTTCCCGCTCATCGTCAAGAACGGCCGGATCGTGAAGGACGAACGCTGATGCTGCATGTAGCCGGACCATCGAACAGGAGTGCCTGACGTGAGCGATGTGACGCAGCTGTTCGGCGATCAACCCCTTCCCTTGACTCGCGCCGAAGGCGAGGCGGCGGTCGGCGACGTCATCCTGAACGCCGACGGCATCGAGGTGAAGGCGTCCTGGGGCCACATCTTCGGGCCGGTGAACCTCACGATCCGGTCCGGTGGAGTCACCGTGCTCGTTGGCGCGGGCGGCCGAGGCAGGACAGCGCTGCTGCTCACCCTGGCCGGGCGCATGAAGCCCTCGACGGGGCAGCTCGAGTCGTTCGGGCGGCTCAACGACGCCCACCACCTCTTCAAGCAGGCTGCCCTCGCCAACATCGACGAGGTCGATGGCATCGGCCAGACCATCCGAGTCCACGACATCATCACCGAGCAGATCCGGTGGGGAGCCCGAGGGGCCCGCTGGGTGCGGCAGTCGAAGCAGGCGGACCTCGAGCGCATCTGCGCCCCGGTCTTCGGCGAGTACACCCTGCCGACCATGGACGCGATGGTCGAGGAGCTTCCGGAGCTGACCGGAGCGCTGCTGCGCATCGCCGTCGCGAACACCCGCAAGCCGCCGATCCTCGTCGTCGGGGGTATCGACAAGCTCGCGAGCATCGAGAGCTCGCACAAGCTGCTCGAGCGCCTCGTCGAGCTCGGCAGGGAGCAGACCGTCATCACCGCCGACGTCAACGGCGTCAGCCCAGATTCTGGAATCCGCGACCAGTTCCTCGTGGAGAACCTGACGAACAAGGAGTTCGCCGTGCTCGAGCGAGAGGCTGATGGGCGATGATCGCTGCGTTCTCACCAGGAAGCGACTTCAAGCGCTACTACCGCGGCCGCATGCCGCGGCTCGCGCTCGCGGTTGTCATCCTCATGCCGCTGCTCTACGGTGCGCTCTACCTGTGGGCGTTCTGGAACCCGTTCGGCAACGTCGACAAGATCCCGGTCGCGATCATCAACCTCGACCGGGGCGCCACGGTCGAGGGTGAGCCGCTCACCGCAGGCGACTCGGTCGTGCAGGGCCTCATCGACTCCAAGCAGCTGGACCTCACCGAGACGAGCGAGCAGGACGGCGTCGACGGCCTCGCCCACGGCAAGTACTACTTCACGATCACGGTGCCCGCCGACTTCAGCGAGGCCGTGGCGTCGGTGACCACCAACGAGTCACGCTCCGCGCAGCTCGAGTTCACCTACAACGACTCCAACAACTACCTCTCGACGGTCATCGGCCAGGATGCGGCCGAAGAGGTCATCGTCATGGTCAACCAGCAGGTCTCGGCGCAGATGTTCGACCAGGCGCTGGCAGCCGTCAGAGCCGAGATCCCGACGCTCAAGGAAGCCGTCAGCAGCGTCGACGAGCTCAACTCCGGCATGCAGACGGCGAATAGCGGTGCGAAGGAGATCGCGGACAACCTGGTGACGGCGAAGGACGGGTCGGCCACTCTCGCCGGTGCCATCGACACGCTCGATGAGGCCGTGCAGGGCGCCGTGACCAGAGTCGACAACGCGATCGCCACCTCCGGCATCACCGGCGCTGAGCTGCGAGACCTCTCGTCGGATGTCGTCACGAGCACGAACACCATCGCGACGGCGCTCAACGAGGCGTCTGCCGCGCAGGCGCGAGCCGACAGCGAGCTCGCAACCATGATGACCGAGCTCGCAGCAAGCGACGATCCGGTCGAGCAGGCGATCGCGGCCCGCCTCGAGAGCGTGCACACGCACATCCAGGACTCCAGGCTGACGGAGGAGTTCGTCACGGTCTTCGACGCCCTGCACACCGACATGAACCTGCTCGCCGGCGAGTTCAACGATCCAGACAGCCGCGTCAACGTCATCATGACGGCCATCGAGGACGGCGCCGTGCAGCGCGACCTCGCGACCGCCTCCTCAGACGCGGAGCAGCTCCGCTCCGGAGCTGATCAGCTGGATACCGGCCTCGGTGAGCTCTCCGCCGGCGCCGCGCAGCTGTCGTCTGGCACGGACCAGCTCGCGGCCGGCACGATCGAGCTGGCTGATGCCGCCGATACTGCGCTCAACCTGTTTCCCGACTGGGACGAGGACCAGCAGTCCAACTTCGTGCAGGCACTCGCCCAGCCGGTGGAGCTGAAGGAGACGATCAACAACGAGGCCAAGACCTTCGGCTACGGCTTCGCGCCGTTCTTCCTCGGCCTCGCGCTCTTCGTCGGCGGCATCATCGCGTGGATGCTCTTCACCCCGCTGCAGGCGCGTCCGCTCGCTCAGGGCCTCGGTTCCTTCCGCGTCATCCTCGCCTCGTACGTGCCGACCGTGTTCGTCGGGTTCCTGCAGGCGACCATCCTCTACCTGGTCATCTACTTCGGCATCGGACTGCATCCCGAGCACACCTGGGGAACGTACGGGTTCCTGCTGCTGATGGTGATGATGTTCATGGCGATGATCCAGATGTTCAACGCGGTCTTCGGCCCGGCAGTCGGACGCGTGTTCACGCTCGCCTTCCTCATGATCCAGCTGACCTCCGCCGGCGGCATCTATCCCGTTCCGACGACCACCAACGTGTTCCAGTACATCAACGTCATCGACCCGATGACCTACACCAACAACGGACTACGGCAGCTGATCCTCGGCGGCATCGACGACCGCCTGCTCACGGCGATCATCGTCATCCTCTCCATGACCGTCGCCTTCATCGCCATCTCGACCTGGGCCGCGAGAAGGAACCGGCAGTACAACATGGACCGCCTGTATCCGCCGGTGGAGGTCTGACCGTGTCAGCATCACCACGAACGCCCAGTACGTCCACGAAGTCACCGTCCGAACGAGAAGAGAGAGTTCCCATGGAGAAAAGCACCAGCAACGGCCACCACCGAAACATCAACCCGGATCTCGACGTCAACCCCGTCTTCGTTCGACCCGGCGAGGCGACGGTCTTCGACAAGTTCAAGCTGCCGGCAGACCAGAGCCTCCCGGAGACGGCCTACCAGATCGTGCACGACGAGGCCATGCTCGACGGCAACTCGCGCCTCAACCTCGCGACGTTCGTGTCGACGTGGATGGACGACGAGGCGAAGAAGCTCTACGCCGAGGCCGCGGACAAGAACATGATCGACAAGGACGAGTACCCAGGAACGGCGGCCATCGAAGACCGCTGCTGGCGGATGCTCGCCGACCTCTGGAACGTCCCGGACGCCGCTGACACCATCGGCACCTCCACGATCGGATCGTCCGAGGCGTGCATGCTCGGCGGCCTGGCGCTCAAGCGGCTCTGGCAGGAGAAGCGGAAGGCGGAGGGGAAGTCGACCGAGAAGCCCAACCTCATCATGTCGGCCGCGGTGCAGGTCGTCTGGGAGAAGTTCTGCAACTACTGGGACATCGAGGCGCGGTACGTGCCCGTGTCGCCCGACCACCTCGTGCTCGACGGCTACGAGCTCGAGAAGTACGTGGACGAGAACACCATCGGCGTCGTCGCGATCCTCGGACAGACCTTCACCGGTCTCTACGACGACGTCGTGGCGATCGCCGCGAAACTCGACGAGATCCAGGCCGCGACCGGCAACGACGTGAAGATCCACGTCGACGGCGCATCCGGCGCGATGGTGGCGCCGTTCTGCCAGCCGGACCTCGGCTGGGACTTCGGGATCGACCGGGTGAACTCGATCAGCACGTCCGGCCACAAGTACGGCCTCGTCTACCCCGGCGTCGGCTGGGTGGTGTGGCGCAACACGGCGGTGCTCCCCGAGAGCATGATCTTCCACGTCAGCTACCTCGGCGGCGACATGCCGACCCTCGCCCTGAACTTCTCCCGCCCGGGCGCCCAGGTCCTGCTGCAGTACTACCAGTTCCTCCGCCTCGGTCGCGAGGGCTACCGGCTCGTCCAGCAGAACTCGATCGACGTCGCCACCTACCTCTCCTCGGAGATCGAGAAGATGGGGCCGTTCGAGCTCGTGAGCCGCGGAGATACGATCCCCGTCTTCGCCTGGGTGCTGAAAGACGGCCACACCGGCAACTGGAGTCTCTACGACCTCGCCGACCGGCTCCGCATGAAGGGCTGGCTCGTGCCCGCGTACCCCATGGCCGACAACATGGGTGACGTCATCCTCCAGCGCATCGTCGTCAAGGTCGGCCTCAGCCGCGACCTCGCGTCGTCGCTCCTCGCGGACATCCGCGGTGACGTGGAGTACCTCGACTCGCTCGAGACGCCGCTGCCGCGCGAAGCGGGCCGCGGCGTGCACTTCCACCACTGAGATCAGCGGCCGCGCGGGGGAGCCGAGCTGCTCTCCCGCCGGCCCGCCGCCCACGAGCAGGAGACGGAACCCACCGACATGACGAGCGCAGCAACCTCCCCTCGTGAACACGCGGGACCCCTCGGTGCCACGGGGAAGCTCCTCGTGCCGACCGTCGTCAAGCAGTGCTGGCTCTTCATGGTGGGCTCCGCGCTCTTCGCGCTGGGCTCCGCGCCGGTGCTCAGCGAGCAGATGGGCTCGCAGCTCTCGAACCTGTTCTTCTTCGTCGGGGCATGGTTCTTCACCTCAGCCGGCCTCATCCAGCTCTTCCTCAGCGGCGCGGTGGCCGTTCCCGTCTCCTATGCCCCCGGTCGAATGGTGAGAGCCGAGTGGCTGACGGCGTCCACCCAGTCGTTCGGGACGCTGCTCTTCAACGTCAGCACGACAGCGGCGCTGCACGCCAAGTCGCTGACCAGCCAGGAGAAGCTCGTGTGGAACCCGGACGCGGGCGGGTCGGTCGCGTTCCTCGTGAGCGGATGCGTCGCCTTCATCGCGTTCGCGCACACGAACCAGACGTGGAGCGTGCGCTCGAGCGCGTCCTGGTCCCTGGTCATCAACTTCGTCGGCTGCGTGGCCTTCGGCGCCTCCGCGGTCGGCGCCTACATCCTCCCTGGCGGGGCGACGATCAACGCCTCGCTGGCGACGTGGGGCACGTTCATCGGCGCGGTCTGCTTCTTCCTCGCGTCCCTCGTCGTCCTGCCAGGGGCGACGAAGGCCGGTGCGACTCCGGCTCGCGACAGCTCCAGTGTCGGACGGAGCGCCTAGGCCATGCTCATCGGCATCGCGCTCGCCCTGGCCGCCGCGGCCTTCATGGCCGTTGGCAACCTGCTCCAGTCGCGCGGCGTCCACCTCGCGGAGACGAGGTCCAGCAGCCGCAAGGATGCGGCCGTTCACGTGCTGCGGAATCGGATCTGGCTCTTCGGGAGCGTCGCGCTGGTCGTCGCGATGCTCGTGCAGGTCGGCAGCCTGGCGTTCGCGCCGCTGATCGTCGTGCAGCCGATCGGCGTGGCGGCGCTCGTGTTCTCCGTCGTCCTGACGAGCATCCTCCGCAAGACGCGGCCGTCGAGAGCCATCATCCGGTCGATCCTGCTGTGCGTCGTCGGCGTCGGCGGATTCGTCGTGGTCGCCGCGATCGTGAGCACGCAGCAGCCGATCGAAGACGCGCAGCTGGTCGCCGTGCTCGTGACGCTCGGCGGCGTGCTCGTCGCGACCGGCATCGTCGAAGTGCTGGGAAAGGGCCGTCCGACGCCGCCGCTGCTGTGGGTGCTGCTCGGCGGGGTCTACTCCGCGTTCGTCGCAACGCTCGGGAAGACGGTCATCCTCCGGGTGCAGGCCATTCTGAAGGCCCACGAGATGCCGTTCAACTCGACGGACATCCTCACCATCGCCAGCATCCTCGGCATCGGAATCGCCGGGGCCCTCTCCGTGATCTTCGTCCAGCGCGCGCACCTCGACAACCCACCGGAGGTCGTCGTCGCGGGGCTCACGGTCATCGACCCCACGATCGCGGTTGTCCTCGGCATCGTGATCCTGCATGAGGCGACGAATGCCCCGCTCTGGGCGGTCGTCGCATTCCTCGTGGCAGGTGCCGTCGCTATCACCGGGGTGATTCAGCTGGCGCGGGCCGAGAGGTCTCCCGTCGATGAGGTCTCGAATTCCTCATCCGCGGGTGAGAGGAAGGGTTAGTGGGCGGGTGAAATAGCGCGCATCTCTGAATGGTGCAAAAGGGTCAAACATATACTTCGATAACGTCGGACAAATCATGATGGCATATCATCCTGGCCATTTACACGAGCCGGCGGGAAATGAGTCGACTATGCATTACAGCAGTGGAAACTACGAAGCATTCGCACGCCCGCGCAAGCCGCAGAGTGTCGATGACAAGAGCGCCTGGCTCGTCGGCGCAGGTCTCGGGAGCCTCGCTGCGGCGATCTTCCTCATCCGCGACGGGCAGATGAGCGGCGACCGTATCACCATCCTGGAAGAGCTCAACATCGCCGGCGGCGCACTCGATGGCATCAAGTACCCCGAGAAGGGATTCGTCATCCGCGGCGGCCGCGAGCTCGAGGACCACATGGAGTGCCTCTGGGACCTCCTGCGCACCGTGCCATCGCTCGAGATCGAGGACGCCAGCGTGCTCGACGAGTTCTACTGGCTCAACATCGACGACCCGAACTCGACGAAGAGGCGGGTCACGGAGAAGCAGGGCCAGGACGCCGGCACGAACTTCAAGTTCGGCCTGTCCGAGAAGGCGCAGAAGGAGATCGTCGGTGTCTTCCTCGCCACGCGTGCGCAGATGGAGGACAAGCGGATCGACGAGGTGTTCAGCGCCGAATTCCTCGACAGCAACTTCTGGCTCTACTGGCGCACGATGTTCGCCTTCGAGGAGTGGCACTCGGCCCTCGAGATGAAGCTCTACCTCCACCGCTTCGTGCACCAGCTCGGCGGGTTCCCCGACATGTCGGCCCTCAAGTTCACGAAGTACAACCAGTACGAGTCGTTCGTGCTGCCCATGCAGAAGTGGCTGCTCGAGCGCGGCGTCACTTTCCAGTACGGAACCAAGGTCACCGACGTGCAGTTCGACATCACGGGTGACAAGAAGCAGGCGACCCGCATCGAGTGGGTCCGCGACGGCGAGGAGGGCGGCGTCGACCTCAGCGAGAACGACCTGGCGTACATCACCATCGGATCGCTGACGGAGAACTCCGACCAGGGCGACCACGCCACCGCGGCCCGACTCAACACGGGCCCGGCTCCGGCCTGGGACCTCTGGCGCAAGATCGCCGCACGCGACGAGGCGTTCGGCCGCCCCGAGGTGTTCTGCGGAGACATCCAGAAGTCGAAGTGGGAATCGGCGACGGCGACGACGCTCGACGCTCGCGTCCCCGAGTACATCGAGCGCATCGCGGAGCGCGACCCGTTCTCGGGCAAGGTCGTGACCGGTGGCATCGTCACGGCACGCGACTCGCCGTGGCTCATGAGCTGGACCGTCAACCGCCAGCCCCACTTCAAGGCGCAGAAGCCGACCGAGATCGTCGTCTGGATCTACGGCCTCTTCGTCGACACCCCAGGAGCCTTCGTCAAGAAGAGCATGCAGGACTGCACGGGTGAGGAGATCACCCAGGAGTGGCTCTTCCACCTGGGGGTCCCCGTCGACGAGATCCCCGAACTCGCCGCCACCGGCGTCAAGACGGTGCCGGTGATGATGCCGTACGTCACCTCCTTCTTCATGCCGAGGAAGGCAGGCGACCGCCCGGCCGTCGTCCCGAAGGGCAGCGTGAACTTCGCCTTCATCGGTCAGTTCGCCGAGACGACGCGAGACTGCATCTTCACGACGGAGTACTCCGTGCGCACCGCCATGGAGGCGACCTACGAGCTCCTCGGCGTCGAACGCGGTGTTCCGGAGGTCTTCAACTCGACGTACGACCTCAGGTTCCTGCTGCACTCGACGAACGTCCTGCGCGACGGCGAACAGCTCGACATCCCCGGGCCGAGCTTCGCGAAGCGCCACCTCGTCAACCGCTTCGATCAGACCGAGCTCGGCCAGCTGCTGACCGACTTCAACCTGATCCCGGCCACCAAGGACGCTCGCGTCCACGACCGCAGCGACGACGCGATCGCCTGACCCGCACGCGCACCCGCCGCCGTCGCATCCGCGTCGGCGTGCAGAGCAGTTCCCCTTACGAAAGGACGTGTCAACGAACATGTGCACTCGAATTGTGTGGCCCGACGCCAACGGGTCCGTCATCGTCGGCCGCAACATGGATTTCCACATGGATCTCCTCACGAACCTCTGGAAGTACCCGCGCGGCATCGAACGGGCCGACGGGGTCGAGGGGAACCTCACCTGGACGGCCAAGTACGGCAGCATCGTGGCGACGGCCTTCGACCTCATCGCCACCGACGGGATGAACGAGGAAGGATTCGCCGGGCACATCCTGTGGCTCGCCGAGTCGGAGTACGGAAAGCCGAACGACAAGACGACTCAGCTGAGCCAGTCGGTCTGGCTGCAGTACTACCTCGACAACTTCGCGACGGTCGAGGAGGCCGTCGCGTGGACCAAGAAGTCGCAGGTGCAGATCTCGCAGCTCTTCGACCCGACAGGACACCTGGTTCCGACCCTGCACCTCGCGATCAACGACGCCACGGGAGACTCGGCCATCATCGAGTACACGAGCGGCAAGCCGACGGTGTATCACAGCCGTGACTACAAGGTCATGACGAACTCCCCGACCTACGACAAGCAGCTCGAGCTCGCGAAGAAGATCGAGGGGCTCGGCGGCGATCAGCCCTTGCCCGGGTCGACGCTGGCGAGCGACCGCTTCGCTCGTGCGTCCTTCTACGTCGAGCACCAGGTGCAGCCCAAGACGCAGCTGGATGCGATCGCCGCGATGTTCAGCATGATCCGGAACGCGGCGCAGCCGTTCCGGACGCCGGAGCCCGGCAAGCCGGACGCGTCGCAGACGATCTGGCAGGTGGTGCTCGACCTCACGAACAAGCGCTACGTGTTCGAGTCGACGACCCGTCCCAACATCGTCTGGGTGGACTTCGACGAGGTGAGCTTCGCCGAGGGTTCCAAGGTGCTCAAGCTCGACCTCGTCGGCCAGCTCGCGCTCGAGGGCGGACTCGCCGGCAACGTGAGCCACAAGTTCACCGACGTCGGCCCGGAGGCGACGGAAGTGCTCGCGGACGGCGTCAAGGCGCTGGAGTTCGTGGCGAACAAGAAGGATGACTTCCTCGCCGTGAAGACGCTCGTGCAGGACCTCGTCGGCAAGAAGGGCTAGTCCGAGCGCGGCGGCGGGCGCCCCTCCTCGGGGCGCCCGCCGCTGACGTCTCGGGGCGCCCGCCGTTGACGTCTCAGGGGGTCGGAGTAGGGGAGAGCATCATGCGGGAGGGTTCTGATGGGAACTGACGGCGTGGTCAGCGCTGCCCTCTCGATCAAGCAGCTGCTGGTGGCGGTCGGTCTGGTCTCCGTCGCGGCGCTCATCCTCGGGGCCAGCCAGTTCCTCATCGGCCCGAACACGGCCGCATCCGGCTACCTGACGATCCTCTTCCTGCTCTCGATTATCCGCGCGGGGAGCTGGCGGGCTCGGCTCTTCTCCGTGGGCTGGTCGCTCGCCATCGCAGCCCTCGGCTTCGCGGTCGGGGGTCTCGGGCTCTGGGTGACGCTCGCCGCAGTCGTCTTCGTCTGCCTCGTGCAGGCCTTCGTGACGGTCGGCGAGACGGCATTCCTCACGCGGTCTCCCGTGAACCTGCTGGCGTTCGCAGCGCTGTCGCAGTCGGGCGCCGAACTCTGGCAGGCGATGCTGGGGTCCGCAATCGGCGCGGGGGTCGTCGTCGGCTTCGCCTCGCTCGTGAAGGCGAGGTCCCACGCTCACGAGCCTGGCTCGCCGCTCGTCGACCGGATCGCCTACGGTGCGGTCACCGCGGGCGGATCCTTCCTCATCGTGTTCGCCTCGGAGCTGCTGGAGTTCCCCTACCGCGACTGGACGCTGCTCTCGTTCAGCGTGATCCTGGCCGTGGGGTCGGACCAGCGCGCGAAGCGCGGCTACCTCAGGGTGCTCGGATCGGTCGCCGGGGTGCTCCTCGCGATGCTCGCGTCGATGCTGCCGCAGCCGATTCCGCTCGTCCTGGCCGGCCTCTTCCTCGTGCTGTGCGTCGCGTACGTCAACGCCGGGGAGTACGCGCTGTTCGTGCTTTTCCTGACGCCCGCCATCCTCCTCACGGCCGCCTCGGAGCTGTCCACCTTCGCGCTCGGGATCTACCGACTCGAAGCGGTGCTCTTCGCGACGCTCGTCGCGCTGCTCGGTGGGCTCGTCATGAACTTCATCACCAGACGCTCCGGTGACGGGGAGGTCGTCGAAGCCGCGTGAGACCGAGCGGGTCGGCTAGCTCCGCGCCTTCTTGGGGATGACGACCTCGCGCACGAGCAGCACGATGCCGGCGGCGAGCGGGATCGCGACGAGGGCGCCCACCAGGCCGAGCAGCGTTCCACCCGCGAGGGCGGCGATCAGGACGAGGGAGCCGGGGATCTGCACGGCCTTCGACATGACGCGCGGCGTGAGGATGTACGCCTCGACCTGCATGTAGACGAGCATCGCGACGAGGACGATGAGCGCCGCGATGGGGGAGGCGAACAGTGCGATCACGGTCATGAAGATCGTGGTGATGATGGTACCGATGAGCGGGATCAGCGTGATGAAGAAGCAGATGACCGCGACGATGAACGGGTAGGGCGCGCCGACGATCCAGAGCAGGAGCCCGCTGAAGACCGCGTTGATGAAGGCGAGCACCACCATGCCGTTGAGGTACGAGCCGACGGAGGCCATGATCCGCTCCGCGTACTCCTCGAAGCGGGGGCGGACCGAGGCGTTGATGAGCGAGTAGCCCGCCTGCTTGATGCTGCCGAGCGTCGCGATGAAGTTGAGGGTCAGGATGAACACGAACAGTCCGGTGCTGACGCCGTTGACGATCGTCGTCCCCACCTTCAGGGCGCCGCCGCCGACGGTCGCCCAGGTGTTCGGGTCGGTTGCCGTCTTCTGCGCCCAGTCGAGGGCGTTGGTGGCGGCGCCGTTCGTGGCCTTGTTGACCGTGTCGAACCAGCCCTCGTTGTTGATCCGGGTGATCTCCTGGGGAATGGTCGTCGCGAGGGAGGTGATCTGGTTGACCAGAATGGGCACGACGATCCAGATGAGCCCGGCGACGATGAGGATGAAGACGACGATCACGGAGATGATCGCCATTCCTCGCTTGAGTCCGAGACGCTGGAGGAGGCGAATCAGCGGGTCGAGTCCGAGGGTGATGAAGAATGCGATGAAGACGGAGAGAACCACCGACTGCAATTGAATGACGGTGGTCGCGAGAAGCGCAGCCAGGAGAAGTCCGATTGCCACGGAAAAGGCCCACATGACGGGATTGCGACGAAAGAGATCAGTCGCTGTGCTGCGAATATCGGGCATCAAAAGGCTTTCTTCTGAGGGAATTTTCTCTAAGGCTAGAGCACAAGCGGCTCCGTACGACTCGTCGCGGTGGGCGGTAGGGCGACCTCGGGTGCCGGCGGTGCGAGCGGAGATGCCGCTATGTATGCATAGCCTGGCAGTTCGGGCAGAATCGTTGCCCGAGGGGCTGACTGTGCATACATTGAGGGGTGTCGAAACGAGGGGACTCCATGCTCGCCAGTGACCGGGTCTACGCGGTGCTCCGTGAGGAGATCCTCGCGGGCGCGCTCCCGCCCGGAACGGTGCTGACCGAGGTCGAGCAGGCCAGTCGACTCGAGGTGTCTCGCACGCCGGTCCGCGGTGCATTCACGAGACTCCTCGCCGACGGGCTCGTGCGCAGCCAGTCGCCGAGAGTGCTGCTCGTCTCCGAGATCAGCGCAGAACGTGTCGTCCAGCTCTACGAGCTGCGGGAGGCGCTCGAGACGCAGGCCGCCGCGCTCGCGGCGATGCGCCGAGACGAGCGGCCGTTCGAGTCCATCCGGATCCGCCTGCTGCACGCGCCAGAGCTTCTCGAGCTCGGCGAAGCCGGCATCGCCGACTACTTCGAGCTCGTCGACGCCCTCGACCGGGCGATCGACGAGGCCGCGGCAAGCGACTACCTCAGCGTCGCGCTCGAATCGTGCCGCCTCCACTCCTCGCGAGTGCGCAGGCTCGCGAGCCACAACCCCGAACGCCTGCGGGAAGCCGCGAGCGAGCACCTCAGCGTCGTCGACGCGATCCTCGCCCGCGACCCCCGCCTCGCCTCGCACGCGACCCACGTCCACCTGCACCGCAGCCTCACGACCGCGCTCTCCTCCCTGCAGTCGAGCGCTCCACGACCAACTCCTCCAGAAGGGATCCTCCACACGTGAATCTCCACGACGTCCGAGTCCACCGCAGCGACGAGAACCTCGAGCGCCGCGACCAGCTGGCGTGGAAGATCGCCGAGGTCGCCGCCGATCCCGTCCCCGTCCAGGCCGAGGTGACCGACATGGTCATCAACCGCGTCATCGACAACGCCGCAGTCGCGGCCGCCTCGCTCACCAGAGCCCCCATCGTCGCCGCCCGCGACCAGGCACTCGCGCACGGAGTCTCACGTCACGGCGCCGGCTCGACGCTCTTCGGGCTCGAAGACGCGCAGCGAACCTCACCGGAATGGGCGGCCTGGGCGAACGGCGTCGCGGTTCGTGAGCTCGACTACCACGACACGTTCCTCGCCGCCGAGTACTCGCACCCCGGCGACAACATCCCGCCGATCCTGGCGGTCGCCCAGCACCTCGCTGGCCAGCGAGCCATCTCCGGCGAGCAGCTCGTTCGCGGCATCGCGACCGGCTACGAGATCCAGATCGACCTCGCCAAGGGCATCTGCCTGCACAAGCACAAGATCGACCACGTCGCCCACCTCGGCCCATCAGCTGCGGCCGGCATCGGGACGCTCCTCGGGCTCGACGCGGAGACCATCTTCCAGGCCGTCGGGCAGGCGCTGCACACGACCACGGCCACACGTCAGTCGCGCAAGGGCGAGATCTCGACCTGGAAGGCGCACGCGCCGGCCTTCGCGGGGAAGATGGCCGTGGAGGCCGTCGACCGTGCCATGCGAGGCCAGACCAGCCCCACCCCCATCTACGAGGGCGAGGACGGCGTCATCGCCTGGCTCCTTGGAGGTGTGGATGCGCGCTACCAGGTGCCCCTCCCCGCCGCAGGAGAGTCGAAGCTCGCGATCCTCGACAGCTACACGAAGGAGCACTCCGCCGAATACCAGGCGCAGGCCTGGATCGACCTCGCGCGCAAGCTGCACAACGAGCACCCCCAGCTCGCGACTGCGCCCGATCGCATCGAGCGCATCCTCATCCGCTCCTCCCACCACACGCACTACGTGATCGGCTCCGGCGCGAACGACCCGCAGAAGTACGACCCGACTGCCAGCCGCGAGACCCTCGACCACTCGATCCCCTACATCTTCACCGTCGCGCTGCAGGACGGCGCCTGGCACCACGTGGGCTCCTACGCGTCGGAGCGAGCCGCCAGGCCCGACACCGTCGAGCTGTGGAAGCGCGTCGTGACCGAGGAGGATCCGGAGTGGACCCGCCGCTACCACTCGCTCGACATCGCAGAGAAGGCGTTCGGCGGGAGCGTCGAGATCCTGCTCGCCGACGGAACCGTCATCCGTGACGAGATCGCCGTCGCCGACGCACATCCGCTCGGCGCGCGACCGTTCGCGAGGGCCGAGTACATCAACAAGTTCCGCACCCTCGCCGCAGAGGTCGTCGAGGACCACGAGATCGAGCGCTTCCTCGACACCGTGCAGCGGCTCCCCGAGCTCGCCCCAGGTGAGCTGGGCCAGCTCGGCTTCGTCGCGTCGGCCGGCGTCGTCGAGTTCAACGAAGGCGGAGGGATCTTCTGATGCTGTACGCCAAGACCAGCCCGGCAGAGAAGCGCGAGGCGTTCCGCGCGCGTCTCGCCAGCGGGGAGCTACTGCGCTTCCCTGGCGCCTTCAACCCGCTCTCGGCTCGCCTCATCGAGCAGAAGGGCTTCGAGGGTGTCTACATCTCCGGGGCCGTGCTCTCCGCCGACCTCGGCCTGCCCGACATCGGCCTCACGACGCTCAGCGAGGTCGCAGGGCGTGGCAGGCAGATCGCCCGCATGACGGAGCTGCCGGCCATCATCGACGCCGACACGGGCTTCGGGGAGCCCATGAACGTCGCCCGCACCGTGCAGGAGCTCGAAGACGCCGGCCTCGCGGGCATGCACATCGAAGACCAGGTCAACCCGAAGCGCTGCGGGCACCTCGACGGCAAGCAGGTCGTCGACGAGGAGACGGCGCTCAAGCGCATCAGGGCGGCCGTGGATGCGCGGCGAGACCCCAACTTCCTCGTCATGGCACGCACCGACATCCGGGCCGTCGACGGGCTCGACGCATCCATCGACCGCGCCAGGAAGCTCGTCGACGCGGGCGCCGACGCCATCTTCCCTGAGGCGATGGCATCGCTCGAGGAGTTCGCGGCCATGCGCGCGGCCGTCGACGTGCCGCTGCTCGCCAACATGACGGAGTTCGGCAAGAGCGAGCTCTTCACGGTGCAGCAGCTCGCCGACGTCGGCATGAACCTCGTCATCTGGCCCGTCTCGACCCTCCGCATCTCGATGGGCGCGACGGCAGGGGCGCTCGACGAGCTCATCAGCCACGGAACGCTCACGGGAAAGCTCGACGAGATGCAGCACCGCGCGGAGCTGTACGAGCTTGTCGACTACGAGGGGTATAACCACTTCGACAGCGGAGTGTTCAATTTCACCGTCAAGCGCTGACGACAGCAGCGTTCGCCACACAAGGAAGGGCAGGTCAACGATGACTGAGCAGGAGATCTACAAGGGCCTCGCAGGGGTGCCCGTCGACTACAGCGCCATCTCGAAGGTCAACCCGGAGACCAATTCCCTGCTCTACCGCGGCTACCCGGTGCAGGAGCTCGCGGCGCAGAAGAGCTTCGAGGAGGTCGCTCTGCTGCTGTGGGGAGGCGAGCTGCCGAGTGACGCGGAACTCGCGGAGTTCGTGGCACAGGAGCGCTCTGGCCGTGCGCTCGCCGACAACGTGCGCTCCATCATCGACGTCCTGCCCGTCACGGCGCATCCCATGGACGTCGTGCGGACGGCCGTGAGCGTCATCGGCGCCAACGACCCGGACGCGGACGACCCATCGCCCGAGGCGGAGCTCGCGAAGGCGAAGGCCCTCTTCGCTGCACTCCCAGCGATCGTGGCCTACGACCAGCGCCGCAGGCACGGCCTGGAGCTCGTCGAGCCTCGCGACGACCTCGACTACTCGCAGAACTTCCTCTGGATGACGTTCGGGGAGGAGGCCGCCCCCGAGGTCGTCGATGCCTTCCGCGTCTCGATGGTGCTGTACGCCGAGCACTCCTTCAACGCCTCCACGTTCACTGCACGCGTCATCACGTCGACCACGGCAGACCTCTACTCGGCGGTCGTGGGCGCGATCGGCGCGCTCAAGGGCGCCCTGCACGGTGGCGCGAACGAAGCGGTCATGCACACGTTCGCGGAGATCGGCGACGCGGCCAACGTCGAAGCCTGGCTCGATGACGCGCTCGCGAACAAGAAGAAGATCATGGGATTCGGGCACCGCGTGTACAAGAACGGCGACTCACGCGTTCCCACCATGCACGCCGCCCTCGATCGCCTCGCCGAGCACTACGACCGACGCGACCTGCTCGAGCTCTCCGAGGCGCTCGAGCGGAGCTTCGGCGAGCGGAAGGGCATCAAGCCGAACCTCGACTATCCAGCGGGCCCGGTCTACCACCTCATGGGCTTCGACACCCCGACCTTCACGCCCCTGTTCGCCGCGGCGCGCATCACGGGATGGACGGCTCACATCATGGAGCAGGCCGGAGCCAACTCCCTCATCCGCCCGCTCGCCGTCTACAACGGCGTCGACGAGCGCCACCTCGAGGGCTGAGGCGGGCCAGCCGTCGCTGTAGGCCATCCGTCGCTGTCGGCCATCCCCACCCGCCGCCACCCCGCGACTCGGGATGGAGAAGTCACTTCGTTCTGGAGAACTTCCCGCAACGACGGGAGTTCTCCAGCCCGAGTCTCGAGGGTCGCGACTGGGGGGGGCGGAGGCTCAGGATCGGGCTCGGGGCCGGTTCTGGGCCGAGCTCAGCGGGGGCGGATGCTCGCCGACGTCGCCTGGAGCTTCGTCGCCTCAAGGCGATACAGGCCCCACGTGCCGCTGCGCTCGTAGGTGAGATAGCCGCCGTCGACGAGGATCCGCAGGTGGTGCGAGGCGGTCGACTGCGCGCATCCGAGCGCTGAGACGAGTTCCGTCACGGTCGTCGGCCGGTCTGGATTCGCGGCCACGTGAGACAGGATGCGCAGCCGCGTCGGGTCAGCGAGCACCTGGAGTCCGTGCGCGAGCGCGTTGGCGGTCGCCGCATCGAGCGGTGCTTCGGACGCAGCACCGGCCCACGCGAAATCAGGCGCCGAAGTCACGCCCGCGACCACCCGTCTGGCCGACGCGCAGCTTCGTGCAGAGGTGCTGCAGGGTGCGGAGCTCATCCGCGTCGAGCGAGCTGGTCATCCGCTCCTGGATGTTGCGCATGTGCGTGCGTGCCGCACGAGTGAACTCGGCGCGGCCTTCCGGCGTGACCTCGATGAGTGTCGATCGCAGGTCGAGCCGGTCGTCGATCTTCACGAGGAACCCGCGCTGCACCAGCCGATCGACGAGCCTCGACACCGAGGACTGCGTGATCAGCACGTTGCGATTCAGGTCGCGGAGCCGGATGCGTCCCTGTGGCTCCCGCACGACGTTGAAGAGCACGTCGTACTCGTTCATCGACATGGAATTGCTTGAGAACTCGCCGCGCAGCTCTCGCATTATCGAGACCTGGGCTCGGAAGAGGGACTCCCAAGCCTCCACTGGGTTGCTCGTCGTCGGCATCCGGCCTCCAGCTTCGTCGTCTCGTCAGCTTCCGTTGCAGTGTACTGGCCAGTACATCAGGCGACGGAATCCGGCGCGACGACGCGGCGCCAGAGGCCGCATCCACTCACCGCAATGCGGCGCAGAGGCCCGGTCCCGGCGGGGGATGGGGCCAGGCCGATCAGAGGCGGTCGGGTGACTGTGCGTTCGGGTAGAGCACCTCGACGTCGGCGTGACGGTCGAAGCGGTAGCCGGTGCCGCGAACCGTGCGAACGATGTCTCCGTAGGCGCCCAGCTTGGAGCGAAGGCGGCGGACGTGCACGTCGATGGTGCGCTCGTTCGGGCGCTCCTCGTCGCTGTCGCGCCACAGGATGTCGATGATCTCGGTGCGGTCGACGGTGCGTCCCTCGCGCAGCACCAGCGCCTGGAGGAGCTCGAACTCCTTGTACGTGAGGCCCGCGTTCTCGCCGGAGACGCTCACGCGCTTCCGAGTCGTGTCGATCGTGACCCCCTCGGCGGAGTCAGGCAGGTGGTCCTCCTCGACCCCGCGGGCGGCGAGCGCCTGAGGGTCCTGCAGTGCGAGGCGGACGACGTCGACGTCGCGACCGCCGGCGCCCTTCGGAGCCAGCGCGACGGCTGCATGCGTCTCGGCGTGCGGGGCGACTTCGGCGGTGACGCGCTTGAGCGCTTCGACGAGCTCGGTGAGCGTCGTTCCGTCGAGGTTGGCCTTCGCTTCGTCGAGACCGACGTAGAGGACGAAGCCGCGCGCTTCAGGCGCGGCGGGGACCGCCTGGACATAGGCGGGGCGAGGAGTTTCTGGGATCTGGGTCACGGCATTCAGGGTGCGAGGGCGGCGGAAGTCGGTAGCAAGCGACATGGGAGGAAGTCCTTCGAGGTGATGATGCTCATGGCACCCACCTGCGGGCGGGTGCTGCCCGCGACGGTTCGCGGACGGTGCCGAGGGGCTGGAGCCTCGGCGGGATGCGGTCGAGTGCAGAGTGCAGCGCGACCACGCTGGCCCAGGGGGCGCAGGGCTCCTTCTTCATGGGACAGGCCATCATGAGAGAAGGGGGGCGGAGAATGCGGCGACTCGACGGAGGGTGAGTTCCGGAGTCAGCGGCACATTCGACAGCACATCACGCTGCTGGGCATCATCATGCCAGCGGTTCCCGTCGCCGAAATGGCGGTCAGGGGTCGCGAGAGGTTCGTCATGCCGCCAGTATCTTTCCCCGTGACGGCACATGTCAACAGATGACGCGAAGTTTATTCCGCGACGCCGTAGAGGCGATCGCCCGCATCGCCGAGTCCCGGCACGATGAAGCCGTCCTCGTTCAGCCCCTCGTCGAGGGCTCCGACGACCACCGTGACGTTCTTGTCGGCGAACGCCTCACGCATCTTCTCGATGCCTTCCGGCGACGCGACGATGCAGATCGCCGTGACATCGACTGCCCCCGCGTCGAACAGGAAGTCGATCGCGGCGACAAGTGAACCGCCTGTCGCCAGCATCGGGTCGAGGGCGAAGCACTGGCGGTTCGCGAGGTTCTCGGGGAGGCGCTTGGCGTAGGTCTCCGGCTGCAGCGTCTCCTCGTTGCGGCGCATGCCGAGGAAGCCGACCTCGACGTTGGGGACGAGCTTCAGGAACCCGTCGAGCATGCCGAGGCCCGCGCGGATGATCGGGACGACCAGGGGCACGGGGTCCGTCATGCGCAGGCCCGTCGTCTTCGCGACCGGGGTCTGCAGCTCGTACGACTCGGTGCGGACGTCGCGGGTCGCCTCGTAGCTGAGGAGGGTCACCAGCTCTTCGACCAGCGAGCGGAACTGCTGCGACGAGGTCTTCTCGTCCCGCAGCACCGAGAGCTTGTGGGTGATGAGCGGGTGGTCGGCTACGTGCAGGCGCATGAAATACAGAGTAACGATGCTGGAGGCATCCCGGTGACATCCGGTCGATGAGATCGGGACCGTGATGGGAGGATGGGCGGCGTGTCACTCCACGTCGACGAGCGCCTGCACGAGCTCATGGGAATCGCCCTCGGTGAGGCCGAGCTGGCGCTTGCGAGCGCTGACGTCCCCATCGGTGCGGTCGTGACCGACGCTGCGGGCGAGGTCATCGCCACGGCGCACAACGAGCGGGAGCTGACCGGGGACCCGACGGGGCACGCGGAGGTGCTCGCGATCCGC
Organism: Pseudoclavibacter sp. RFBG4; assembly: GCF_002931515.1. Classification (NCBI taxonomy): domain Bacteria; kingdom Bacillati; phylum Actinomycetota; class Actinomycetes; order Micrococcales; family Microbacteriaceae; genus Pseudoclavibacter; species Pseudoclavibacter sp. RFBG4. Next base: position 46,975 of record NZ_PSYC01000007.1, read on the forward strand.
CGCGCGGCCGAGCGTCTCGGTGGCTGGCGCCTCGACGGATGCACGCTCGTCGTCACGCTCGAGCCCTGCGCCATGTGCGCTGGGGCGATCCTCTCCTCGAGGGTCGGCACGCTCGTCTACGGCGCCTGGGACGACAAGGCCGGCGCCGTCGGCTCGCGCTACGACCTCGTGCGCGACCGGAGGCTGCCAGAGCGTGCTGTGGTCATCGCGGGGGTGCGCGAAGCGGAATGCGCGGCGCTCGTGCGCGGGTTCTTTCGGGACTGAGCGCTGCGGAGCCCTCGCAGGTCAGTCGACGGAGCGGATGACGATCGACTCCGTGCTCACGTGCACATTGTGTCGCTCGGTCACGTCGGGCTCGACGAAGATCGACTCCGCGTGCGGGGCGGCCTCGCGCACGAGCGCGCGGAGCTGAGCGAGGACGGGAGGCAGATCGAGCACCTGCGGGAGGTTCAGCACCGAGACGCGGACTCCCACGAGCGTCACGCGGTCATCGACTTCCACGCTGCGCACCTGGAGCACCTCGCCCACGTGCACGTTTTCGAGCAGCAGTTCGCGAATGTGTGCGGCGAGTTCCTGATTCGGCACGAGTTCCCCTTCGACGGTGACGAGTAACGGCCAGCATACCGAGGCCACCTTGGCGCCTCTCAGAGCAGGTGCTGCATCGCGGCGCCCTTCATGGTGCATCCGTACAGTCGCGATGCCGGGGCGGCGTCGACCTGGCCAGTGTCCGCGGGCGGCGGAGAGGCGGCGCGCGAGGGTGCACGGCAGGCGAATGTCGGTGGTGCATCCGTACAATCCCGGTATGACGGCACTCACCTACGCGTTCCTCGGCGGCGGCAACATGAACGGCGCGATCCTGCGCGGGCTGCTGGATGCGCCCCTCGGTGACGGGGCGCGAATCCACGTCACGACGAGGTCAGCGGCCTCGGCGGCGGCAGGCGAGAGCGACGACCGGGTCACGACGACGGCCCTCGAGTCCGATGCGCGTGCGAACCTCGCCGCGGTCGAAGAGGCTGACGTCGTCGTCCTCGGCGTCAAGCCCTACCTGATCGGCGAGCTGCTCGACGAGATCGCGCCGTCGCTCAAGCCGGACGCGGTGGTTATCTCGGTGGCGGCCGGAGTGCGTCTCGAGAGCCTCGCGGCACGGCTTCCCGACGGCGCGCAGATCGTTCGCTCGATGCCGAACACGCCCGCGAGCATCGGCCTCGGCGTCACCGGGCTCGCCGCGAACGACTCGACAGGCGAGGCCGCGCTCGCGGTCGCCGTCGCGCTCTTCGAGAGCGTCGGCAGGGTGGCCACCATCGATGAGGACAACATCGATTCGCTTGCCGCGGTCTCCGGTTCGGGACCAGCACACGTGTTCCTGCTCATCGAGCAGTACCTCGAGGCGACCAGGCGCCTCGGCTTCGACGAGGGGCTCGCGAGGCAGCTGGTCGTCGGGACGTTCGAGGGTGCCGTCGGCATGGTCGTCCGCGATCCCGAGACCAAGCCGTCCGAGCTGCGACGGCGGGTGACGAGCCCCAAGGGAACAACCGAGCGCTCCGTCGCGGTGCTGCAGGAAGCCGACCTCGCCGGCCTCTTCGAGCGTGCGTTCGACGCGAACCGGCGTCGATCGGCTGAACTGGCCGCAGAGAACTCCTGAGTCCACTCGCCCGCTCGCCCGCACGCCGACGGGCGACGAGGCGATCACTGCGTAGGCTTGGGCACTTGAACCAGGAGCGGGAGGGGCGGCCATGAGCGGTCGACGGCACGTCTTCACAGAAGACCTCTACCTCGTGCTCGGCGTCTCCAGAACGGCGTCCCTCGAAGAGGTCCGTCGTGTCGGGCGTGCGAGGCAGCGAGAGTCCCACCCCGACCTCGGCGGCAGCTCCGACGACTTCGTCAGGGTGCGACTGGCGGTCGAGGTACTGACCGACGAGTCGACGCGGCGGGAGCACGATGCGTGGCTCGCTGGCGGCGGCTCACGTCGTGTCCGCACCCAGCAGCGCGCGCAGTGGGCGCCGACGAGCAGGCGCTCAGCCGGTGGCGGCGGGCGGTTCCGCACACCCCCTCGCGCCAGCGCGAAGCGGGACTCGGCCGCCTCCGCTCCGCGTCGCAGCGCCCACGCCGAGCCGGCGACGCGGGATGCGCCGCCGCCGTCGCGCATCCCCGCGCAGGTCTTCGATGTGCGGCGCATGGCGTGGTTCCGCACGCGCTGGCCTGAGCAGCCCGCCTACTGGCCTCCCGCGGTCGCCGCGAAGCGCCCGTACACGCGCCGTGAGCTGATGGCGGTCTCGATACACGCTGCGATCGTCGTCATCGGTGCGCTCCTGCTCCTGGTCGACGCGTCGTTCGTGCGCCTCACGGTTCCCACGTTCGGGCCGGGGCAGGAGCCGACCATGTGGCCCGCGGTGCTCGTCTACGTGGCGGTCAGCGCGGGTTGGCTGACCCTGCGGCTGCGTGTCCGAGCGCAGCGCTGGGCTCTTGTGCTGTGGCTCGTGACGCTCGTGGTGGCCGTCGTCGCTGGCGTGCTGTCGGCGACGCTGGGTGTCATGTCCCTGTTCGCGACGACTGCAGGCATGCAGAACCCGGCGTTCGCGAGCCTGCTCGTGCAGGCCGCCATCTACCTTGCCGCCGCGGTATCCGGCTACTTCGCCTGGTCCGGCCTCACGCAGCGCCGCGTCGCGGTGACCCGCGAACGACTCCTCGTCCAGCTCGCCAACGAGTCCGCGCCCCCGGCGGGAGACGGCAGGCGAGTCTGGGGTGAACCCGGCCAGACGGCGATGGACGCCGGCGGAACCGCGGGCGGCACGAACCCGATGCGGGCGTTCCTCGCGCAGCGCTCGGTCGGCGAACCCCTCGCCCAGCTGCTGCGCATCCCAGGTGTGCGCATCGTGCACGGCCTCCGGGTTCCAGGCCAGGGCACCGGATCGATCGCACACGCGGTGATCAGCGGCCGCCGCGTGGCGCTCATCAACGACGAGCTCTGGGCGCCGGGCACCTATGGCATCTCGGCAGACGGCGAGCTCACGCACAATGGCGTCGCCTTCTCCTCGCCCGCGGCGGAGTTCCCGCACGCCGTCGAGCGATTCCACGAGCTGTTCGGCGAGATGTCGGTGGTCCGGGGGTGGATGACCGTCGTCGCGGAACGCGAGGGGACGCTCGAGGTCGACAACGCACTCACCTGGCAGCGTGTCAGGCTCGCCACCACGGAATCGCTGCTGCGAGAGGTCGGCGACTGGCTGGCGGGCGACGGCAATCGCGTCGACCGACTGCTCCTGCGCGACCTCGTCGCCCACAAGCGCTGACGCAGCCGCACCCCGGGCACCTCCCTCGTGCAGCGGAGAGACCGGATGAGGAATCATTCGTGCGGCTGATCCCCGGGCATCCGCTCGTCGGTAGCGTCGAAGCATGAGCAACCACGGCATGACTCCGACCCCGACCGGCAGTGCACCGCTCACCGAGCAACCCGCGACCGGCAGCAGCAGACTCACGTACGACCATGCGCTGAGCCCGATCGGACGCGGCAAGGGGTGGTGGAGGGGGCTCCTCTTCATCGCGTTCCTCGTCGTCGGCTTCTTCATCAGCTCCATGACCATCGGTGGTCTCGGGATCCTGATCTCCACCTTGACCGGGGAGATCAGCCAGCAGCAGCTCATGGACGCCGTCGAGAGCGGCATCGTCCCCATGACACCCGCGATCTTCGTGACGAACAACCTGGCGCTCGCGGCGCTCCTCCCGCTGGCGTACCTCGGCCAGCGGATGCTGTTCGGCGTCCGGCCGGGCACGATCTCGTCGGTCACGGGCCGCTTCCGGTGGGCGTGGTTCCGCAAGCTCGCCCTGGTCATCGTCCCGGTCTTCGCGGTCTACTCGGCTGGGCTGTTCCTGCTCGAGCCAGCCGAGGTCAACATCGATGGCACGGCGATGCTCATGCTCGTGTTCGTGCTGCTGACGACGCCCTTCCAGGCCGCGTCGGAGGAGTACGTGGCGCGTGGCGGCTTCCAGCGCGCCGCAGGCTCCTGGTTCGCTTCGCCGCAGCTGTCCTTCATCATCGGCACCGCGGTCTCCGCGACGCTGTTCTGCCTCGCCCACGGGGCTGGCGACTGGTGGCTCATCGGGTACTACTTCTTCTTCGGCGTCATCATGTCGGTCACCGTCAAGTACACGGGTGGGCTCGAGAGCGCCGTGCTCATCCACGCGGCCAACAACGTCATGCTGTTCATCCCCTCCGTGCTCACGGGGCAGCTCAGCGAGGGCATCGACCGCTCGGAGGGTGCGGGTGGACCGATCATGCTCCTCCCTGCCGCGTTCCTCGCAATCGTCGCGGCGTTTGTCATCTGGCGTGCCAAGAAGGAGGGCGTCGAGACGACGACGGCGCCGCTCGTGACCGCCAAGCAGCGCAAGGAGGAAGCGGCGCGCGCCGCCTACGAGCTGTACGCGCAGCAGCAAGCACAGCTCGCCCAGCAGGCCGCGCAGCAGCCGATGCAGACCTACGGCGACGCAGCCGGCCAGACCTATGGCCAGGCTCCGGCGCAGCAGTACGGCCAGGCTCCGGCGCAGCAGTACGGCCAGGTGCCGCCGCAGCGCGATGGACAGGCGCCGAACCACGGTCAGCAGCAGTCGGACTGGGCGCCGCCAGCCGACACGAACCGGGGTCGCGAGTAGCGCCCGCCGCTCGGCTCGAATGGCCGGGCACGACGAAGCCCCTCGAGATGGACCCAGTGTCCATCCGAGGGGCTTCGTCGCAGCAGCGTCCAGGACCCGCCGCAGGATCGATCAGCGTGCGTCGAACGCCGCTTTCGCCTCGACCGCGAGGCTCGGTTCGCGGAACACGGCGAGTGCAGTCGCGGCGAGCATGGCCGCGCCGTCCGCGATCGTGACCGAGGCATTCGGGCCGTCCGCTGCCTCCGCGAACTCCCTCGTGTGCGTGACCCCGTCGGGGATGAGCTGGATCATCGGGTGGATGGAGGGCACGACGTGGCTGACGTTGCCCATGTCGGTGGAGCCAGTGATGGGCTCCTCCGTCACCGCGCGGCCGAGCCGCTCGTACGCAGTGCCGGCGATGCCTGCGAGCACCGGGTTCGAGATGAGCGAGTAGTAGGCGGGGGTGTTCTCCTCGATCAGCACCGCGCACCCGGTTGCGATCGCGGCCCCCTCGAAGCAGGCGCGGACCCTCGGCACGATGTTCTCCAGCAGGTGGTCCCGCTCATTGGCGCGCACGAAGATGCGCAGCGACGAGCGCTCGGGGATGATGTTCGGCGCCTGGCCGCCATCGGTGACGATGGCGTGCACACGTGCGTCGTCGGTCAGCTGCTGGCGGAGCAGTCCGATCGCGGTCAGCGACAGTGTGGAGGCGTCGAGCGCGTTGATGCCCGTCTCGGGGCTCGCGGCAGCGTGGCTGGCACGCCCCGTGAACGTGACGTCGAGGGCCACCCGCGACAGCGTCGACCCGCCGACGGTGTTCGTCGCCGCCGGGTGCACCATGATCGCGAGGTCGATGCCATCCAGCACGCCGCCCTCGATCATCGGGACCTTTCCCGCGGCTCCCTCCTCGCCAGGGCTGCCGATCACGACGACGTGGGCGGGAGTGCCGGGGGCGGCGGTCAGTGCGTCCTTGAGCAGGATGCCAGCACCGAGTCCGCTCGCCGCGATGATGTTGTGCCCGCACGCATGCCCGATGCCCTCGAGGGCGTCGTACTCGCAGAACACGGCGATCGTCGGGGTGTCCTCACCCGCATCCGGGGTCGACCAGCGGCCCACGAAGGCCGTGTCGAGGCCGGCGAAGCCACGCTCGAGGGCGAAGCCCGCCGACTCGAGCTCGGACGTGAGCCGTGCCGCGGCGTGCACCTCGGTGAAGCGGATCTCGGGGTTCGCGTGCAGGTCGGCGGCGACGTCGACGAGCAGGGGCAGTCGCGCTGGAAGCTGTGCGCTCAGCTCGTCGACGATCGCGGGCACGTGGTCGGTGCTGATGTTCATGCTGGGTGTTCCTCCAGTGGGGTCGGGGTGTGGGTCGAGTGGTCAGGCGTGCACATCAGCCGCCCATCATGAGGGAGTGGCCGGGGCCGACGGGAAGCTCGAAGATTCCCCAGACGAGCAGCTGCAGCAGCCAGACCCCCCAGATCGCGATCGTGAACGGCATGACGAGGCTGAACAGCGTGCCGAGTCCACCCTTCGGCGCCCACTTCTGCATGAGGCCCAGGACGACCGGCAGCAGCGGGTTCATCGGCACGAGCGGGTTCGAGGCGGAGTCGGTGATGCGGAACGCCGCCTGCACATAGGCGGGGTCGACGCCGTTGAGCATGAACATGGGCACGAAGATCGGCGCGAGCAGGGTCCAGAGCGCCGAACCGCTGGTGAGCAGCAGCGCGGGGACGAACACGAAGATGCTGAAGATCATGAGGCCGCCGATGCCGCCGAGGCCCGTCGCCTCCATCGCGTCAGCACCGCCCGTGGCGAGGAGCAGGCCGATCTGCGACCACGAGAACCAGGCGATGGCCTGTGCCGCCGTGAAGATGACGACGATGAACGGCACGAGCTCCTTGACCGCTTCCGTCATCATGCTGGGCACCTGCGCCCAGGTGGTGAGGGTTCCGGCAGCGATGCCGTACGTGACACCACCGACGAGGAACATGAACAGGATGAAGATCGGGATGCTCGACATGAACGGCGAGCGCAGGATCGCGCCACCTTCACCCTGCAGGGCGGAACCCGGCAGCAGGAGGAGGACGACCAGGACCGCGAGGTAGGCGACGATCGCCACCGTGGCGATGAGCAGCGCGCGACGCTCTTTGCTGGTCGCCGGTCCTGATTCGGAGTCGGGGGTGAGCGCGCTCGGAAGGAGCGTGTTCTTCGGGGGCACGAAGGTGCCCAGCTTCGGCTCGAGGAAGCGCTGGCAGACGAACGTGATCGTGATGGACAGGATCACGGTCGAAGAGGCGAAGAAGTAGTAATTCGCCAGCACCGAAACCTCGGCACCCGGTTCGACGATCTGGGCGGCGCTCGTCGTGATGCCCGACATGAGCACGTCGGTGCCCGCCGGGACCACGTTGGCGCTGAACCCTGCGATGACGGCCGCGTATGACGTGATGAACCCGGCGAGCGGGTGCCGGCCCGCGGCGAGGAAGGCCGCTGCCGCGAGTGGGGGAAGGATGATGACGGCGGTGTCCGAGGCGAGGTTGCCCATGAGGCTCACGAAGACGACGACGTACGTGACGGCCCACTTGGGCGCGGACAGCACCGTGGCACGCATGAACGTGCTCAGGAGGCCGGTGCGCTCGGCGACGCCGATGCCCAGCATGACCGTGATGATGAGGCCGAACGGCGGGAACGTTATGAAGTTCTCGATAGCCGTCGAGACCGCGTAGATGAGTCCCTCCGCCGAGAGGATGCTTCGGATGGGAATGACCTCGCCGGTCGCAGGGTCGATCGTCGTCGCCCCGAGCCCTGCCGCGATGGCCGAGGCGACGGCGACGAGGCCGGCGAGGATGAGGAAGAGGAAGAACGGATGCGGGAGTCGGTTGCCGACGCGCTCAACGCCGCGCAGCATCCTTCCGCTGAGTCCTGGCGCCTCCGCGAGCGTGAGCTCCGTGGTGTCAGTCCGAGTCATGGGCACTCCGATGTTCGAGGGGACTTCGCTGTCCTGAGTGTTCTGATTGTGCTTTACGGCGGTGTTACATCGGTCGCATCGGCCGCCAACTTGGTCCAAGATGTTCGATATGGATCTCAAGCCGCGAGAACTCTCCCCGGTGTTGTCCGAATCGGACCTCGCGCTCATCGACGTCATGCAGGAGGATCCGCGCGCTCCATGGGCGCAGATCGGGCAGACGATCGGAGTCTCCGCACCGACAGCCCGGCGCAGATGGGAACGTCTCCACGCCGAGGACTCCGCCTGGGTGACCACGCACGTCGGCTGGAACTCCGGGGTCGTCACCGCCATCGTCGCGGTGCAATGTCGGCCGGGGTCGGTCGAGACCGTCATCGACGCCTTCGTCACTCACCCGAGGGTCGTGACCATCGCCGAGATCACCGGCGATCACGACCTCATGCTCACCGTTCTCGTCCCCGACGTGCACGAGCTGCGCCGGTTCCTGCGTGTCGGCCTCACCTCCCACGCCGATGTCGCGCGCATGCGCACCATGCTCGTCACTCGGATGTTCCTCGACGGCTCGCACTGGCGGTCCGGGTTCGGAGTCTCATCCCGGCCTGCCGAGCCCAGGGACGGAAGCACGTCAGCGCCCTCTCCGCTCTCACCCGCGCTTGCGACGGCGATCAGCGTCCTCGAGCGCGACGGCCGAGCGCCGAGCAGCGAGCTGGCATCGGCACTCGGCGTCTCGGAAGCTCACGCCAGGAGGTTCGTGCACCGCGCCGTGCGGTCGGGACACATCGTGCAGCGCATCGACGTGCAGCTCGAGCAGCCACGCTGGCCCTACTCGCTCGTGCTGTGGATGGTCGTGCCGGCCGGACGCCTCTACAGCGCCGCAGCCCGCATCAGCCAGCGCCAGTCGGTGCGTGCCTGCGCGGCGCTCGCGGGAGGCAGCGCCAACCTGTACGCCATCGTCTGGCTGAGCTCACTCGCAGAGGCGCCGGACGTGGAGATGCAGATCGTGCAGGACGGTGACGTGCGCGTCGTCGAGCGCAGCATCATGCTCCACTACAGCAAGCGCATGGGGCACGTCTTCGACAGCGAGCAGCGCAGGACCGGTCACGTGCCGTGGGCCGCCGGGGCGGTTACGTGAGCGCCGCGAAGCGCTCCACATCGGAGGCCGAGCCGGACACGATCACGAGGTCGTGGTTCGAGACCACCGTGTCCGCCATCGCGTAGGTGAAGGGCTTGCCCGGGCTCTTCACCCCGACGACCGTCACCCGGTACTTCGTGCGAACGCCGGACTCCATGAGGGGGACGCCCCGGATCGCCTTCGGCGGGTAGAGCTTCACGAGCACGAAGTCGTCATCGAACTGGATGAAGTCGAGCATGCGCCCCGAGAGCAGGTGCGCGATGCGCTCGCCAGCCTCCCGCTCCGGGTAGATGACGTGGTGCGCGCCGATGCGTCCCAGGATCTTGCCGTGTGTCGCCGACATCGCCTTCGCCCAGATCTGCGGCACCTTCAGGTCGGAGAGGTTCGCCGTGACGAGCACGCTCGACTCGAGCGACGTGCCGACGGCGACGACGGCGACGGCGAACTCGTGCGCGCCGATCTGCCGCAGGGCTTCGATGTTCCGCGCATCCGCCTGCACGGCATGCGTCACCCGCTCCGCCCACTTCTGGACGAGTCCCTCGTCGGTGTCGACCGCGAGCACCTCGCGGCCCTGACGCTGCAGCTGGCCCGCGGTCGCAGCGCCGAACCGGCCGAGGCCGATGACGAGCACCGGCGCATTGTGTGGAATCGGCTCACCCAACGATGATCCTTTCTTCGGGCAGCCTGAACAGCTGCTTGTGCTCGCTGGAAGCGAGCGCGGCGGCCATGGTGACCGTGCCCACGCGGCCGAGCCACATGGTGATGGAGAGAATGTACGCGCCCTGCTCTGGCAGGTCCCCGGTGAGCCCCGTCGAGAGGCCGCAGGTGGCGAATGCGCTGATCGCCTCGAAGATCGCCTCGTCGAAGGGCACCGAGGCGAAGTGCATGAGGGAGATCGAGGAGACCGCCACGATCGTCGCCCCCCAGAGCGTCACGCTGACGGCGAGGCGCAGCACATCGTTCGGGATGCGGCGGCCGAACGCCTGGATGTCGTTGACGCCCCTCGCCTCGGCGAAGGCTGCGAGGAAGAGGATCGCGAGCGTCGTCACCTTGATGCCGCCCGCCGTGGATGCGCTGCCGCCACCCACGAACATGAGCATCTGCATGGCGAGCATGGTGGCGGGGTCGGCGTCGGCGAGGTCGATCGTGGAGAAGCCGCCCGAGCGGGTCATGGCAGACATGAAGCCAGAGGTCACCGGCCGGAACCAGGGGTCCTGCGCGCCGATCGTCTGCGGGTTGTCGCCCTCGAGGAAGTAGATGGCGACCGCGCCGAGCACGAAGAGCAGCACGGTCGTCGAGATGGTCAGCTTCACGTGCACCGAGATGCGCTGCTTCGTCTTCACCCAGCGCGTGAGGGCGAAGATGACGGGGAAGCCGAGGCTGCCGAGGAAGACGGCCGTCGCGAGGCACGTGAGCATCCACACGTCCGTCGCGAAGGGCGCTATGCCGCTGCTCGTCGGCATGAACCCCGTGTTGGTGAACGCCGACGTCGCCCAGAAGAAGCCGTCGAGGATCGCGTCCCAGAGCGGCTCGCCGGCGATCAGGAGGCGCGGGATGATGAGCATCGCGATGATCGTCTCGATGATGACGAGCGAGATCGCGACGGTCGCGAGGATCCCGCCGATGTCGCCCAGCTTCACCGCCTGCGACTCGGAGACGGGGCCGGCGTGCGTGCGCAGCGCGTTGCTGTCGCTCGCCGCGACGAGCTTCTGCCGCAGTCCGAGGCGCCGCGTGACGATCGCGCCCATGATGCTCGCGAGCGTCAGCACTCCGATGGCCCCGACCTGCATGCCGAGCCACACCATGAAGTGGCCGAAGCCCGACCAGTGGGTGGCCATGTCGACCACGGAGAGGCCCGTGACGCAGATCGTGGAGACGGCGGTGAAGAGCGCCTCATGGAACGGAGTCATGGTTCCGTCGGCCGAGGAGATCGGCAGCATGTAGATCGTCGTCCAGAGCAGGATGATGCTCGTGAAGATGATGACCGCGAACCGGGACGGCGTGTGATGGGCGAAGTCGTCGATCTTCCGGCCGACGGCCGCGACGATGCGCCGCAGCAGCCCATCCGTGTCCACGGGTGCGGGGATGCTCGAGGCCCGCGGAGTGCGCATCCCATCCCCAATTCACTGCACCGTCGACGACGCCGCGCGTGCGCGAGGCGTCGGTCATGCTACTCCTCGCGGGTGGAATCGCGAATCCGTGGCACGGCATGATTCGCTCTGGACCTTGTTTCTGCAGTGCTCTGGGCCATAAGGTGTTCAATTGACACTCACTTCACTTCCGTAACGCGCGGATCATCTGTCACCTTGGAGCTGCAACACATGGCAAACGACCTGTCTGATGTGCGGTTCCTGACCGTTGCCGAGGTGGCAGAACTCATGCGGGTCTCGAAGATGACGGTGTACCGACTCGTGCACTCCGGTGAACTTCCCGCGGTGCGCTTCGGCCGCTCGTTCCGGGTGCCGGAGTCGGCGGTCTCCGAGGCCATCAAGCAGTCCGGCCGCGGAGATGAGCTCGACCAGCACACCGCCTGAGTTCCGCTGGACACAGGGTTACCGGCAGGTGACGTGTAAGCTGGCGCGAGCGATGCCGCAGCCTACCGTTGCGCACACCTCGTACTTGTAGATAAAGGATGTTCCTATGGGTTCAGTAGTCAAGAAGCGCCGCAAGCGCATGGCGAAGAAGAAGCACCGCAAGCTGCTTCGCAAGACTCGCCACCAGCGTCGCAACAAGAAGTAGTCGCGACGACGCAGAGCGCCGGGCCCTCGGGTCAGGCGTTTTCTGCGTTAAGGCGCTGGTCCGCCGGTCGAGTGCTGGCACGACGGCGGCCTCCGCGCCTGCCGTCGCAGGGCACTCGTCTGCGAGACTCGAGGCATGACGGATGCGCGCGTTCCGATGGTCACCTTCCTGGGCAAGCCGGGCTGTCACCTGTGCGAGCAGGCTGAGCCGGTGGTGCGGGAGGTGACGGCTCGTCACGGTGCCGCACTGTCGGTGCTCAGCATCCTCGACGACGAGGCACTGCAGCGGCAGTATGGCGAGCTAATCCCGGTTGTCCTCGTCGATGGGGTGCAGCACTCGCAGTGGTTCGTGGAGGCCGAGCGGCTAGATGCCGCGCTCGCGGCTGCGGCGCGCGCGTAGGGGCGGCCGGTCGCTGCCACAGCACTCAGCGGAAGCTGGCGGACTCGGTGCTCACGCGGCAGAGGACGTCGCCGAGTCGCAGCTGCGCACCGTCGGGGACGCGGTAGACGACGCCGGGCACGAACGTCGAGGTTCGTCGTCCGCCGAGGTGCACGCCGTGTGTCGAGTGGTAGTCGGTGACGAGGATGCGGCCCGCGTGGTCGACGTCGACGAGCGCGTGGGTGCGGGAGACCGTGCTGTCTCGGCTGTCGACGCGAACCGGGATGCGGCCGTCGACGGGTGACGGGTTGCGGCCCAGCGCCGCGCTGCCCGAGAGGACCGCGCGTGAGTCGTCGTCGAACTCGATGACGAGGGCTCGGGGCGAGGCCGGCCGTCGTGGTGACGTGCGAGCTGCCCCCTGCTGCCTTGAGCTCTCTCGGGGTCTTCGGGAAAGCGCGGGCGATGGTGCGGTCGGCTGCGGCTGCGGCTGCGGAGCTTCTCGACGGAGCTCGCGTCTGCCGGTCCGTCGACGCTCGCCCGCACCGTCCTCCTCGGGAGTCGAAGCCTTGGCGTTGCGACTCAGCGGTTCCAGGGCGCCGCAGCCCTGGCACCGAGCGTCTGCGGCGCTCGACGTGCATCCGCACGCGCGACACGTGCCGGTCACCGCGACCGGCGCTGGCAGGTCCGGCTCGGTGCGGTAGGGCCCGTCCTCGGTGTCTCCGGGGTCAGCGGCGCCAGACGGATGCACCACCAGCTCGCGCATCCGGTCGCGCTCGTGCAGCTCGAGTCGGACGGGGCGTGCGATCGTCTGCGCGATGCGCGTGCACCGCGCGACGACGGCGGCGCGTGCCGCGTCGCGATCCGACGCGGAGATCCGGCGCACCACGGAGTTCCAGGACAGCTCACCCTGGCCGTCAGCTCCGAGCCGCGCGGTGATCCGGGGCCACAGGGGCACCGCCATACCGGGCTCGGCAGCGGCGGGCCGTCGCCTCCTCGCCATCAGAAGCTCACCCCTCGGGACGCCAGGAACGGGAGTGGATCGACGCGGCTGCCGTCGACGACCACCTCGAAGTGCAGGTGGCAGCCGGTCGACTGCCCGCTGGTGCCGGTGATGCCGATCTGCTGCCCCGCCGTGATCGTGGCTCCGACCCCGACGAGGTAGCCGTCCGCCTCCATGTGCAGGTACTTGGTGATGAGGCCCCCGCCGTGGTCGACGACGATCGTCCCGTTACCGGAGCTGTCCGGTTCGGCCTCGATGACGGTGCCCGACTGCGCGGCCCAGATCTGGCCCCCACAGCCGCCGGCGGCGAGGTCGATGCCGTTGTGCATGCGCCACTCGAAGTCGGTCGGGTGGAACCTGTTGCCGAACGTATCGGTGATGCCGCCCAGACCGGGAGCTGCCCAGCCGCCCGGGCTCACCGGCGTGCGGCTGCCGCCGTCAGGGGTGGTTGCTCCTGCTCGCGCGGCGCCGCATCCGTCACCGTCCGAGCCGCTTGCGCTCGCACCGGAAGCGAGTGCTCCGTCACCGAGGCCCGTGCTGGACGCGCTGATCGTCTCGCTGACGGCGACGGCTGCCTGCCAGTACTTCGAGTAGTGCGCCGGGTCGGCGTTGCCCTGGACGCGGTGAGCTGCCTCGGAGGGGGTGAGCGCGTCTCGCTCGGTCACCGCGAGTAGCGCTGCGAAGAAGTTGTCCGCGCTGATGCGCGGGTCCATCCTGTCGGAGTAGCTGCCCCAAGCGCCGTTGTCCCGCTGCTGGAACAGGCCTCGTGAATCAGGGCCAGCCTCGTCGCCGTGGTCGATGACCAGCAGTGTCGACTCGCCGATCGCGGTCATGACGCCGATGACCTGATCGCGCGTGCCGAGCCCAGCCGCGCGGCCCGCCAGCAGGATGTGGGCCGCGTTCGACAGCTGGGCACCGGCGAACTCGACCTGATCTTCGCCGATCATGGTGCGCACCTCGAGCGCTGCCGCGGATTCCGGCTCGGCGTCCAGGCCCGCGCTCGACTTCGCCTTGGGCCCAGCGTCGGAGAAGACTCCCGGCAACGGGAAGTCGGGCGTCGCGCAGGCGGCCACCCCCACGAGCGCGGTGCTCGCGATGGCCGCGACCACGAGCGCGCCGAGCAGGAGGCCGGGAGCGAGCAGGGCCACGATCGCAACGCCCCACCAGAGGCCGTTCCGGGTGCTCACGAGCTCGACTCCTGGGGTGTGATCTCGGCGACGAGCCAGGGCCTGGAGCTGCCGTCGCGCACGAGCAGAAGGCGGTAGGAGCCCGACTCGGTCGGTGCGGTGACGTGAGCCAGGTACCCGCTCGTGTGGCGCTCGAGGTGCGTCGCGGCGGTCAGGGAGGCGCCGGGGATGGTGGTGGGGTCGACCGAGCTCAGCGCGGCCATCGCCGACGCCGTGAGATGCGGTTCCAGCGCTTCGAGCCAAACGCGTGGCGAGATCTCGCGGCCGAGATACGCCTCGATGGCGGCAGAGGCGACGGCCAGAGCCTCCGCGTCAGAGGCCTCGTCATGCGTCGGAGACGGCCCAGGGGGCTGCGTGTCGACGTGGTCATCCTGCGGCCCACGGACGAGCTGGGTCGGTGCCGATGGCGAAGCTGCAGCGATGGCTGGAGCGCGCCCCGGCACCTCCGCGGGCGAGCAGCCGCTCACGCACACGCTCACACCGAGGGTGATGGCGGCAAGCCCGGCGGCAATGATCCTTCGGCGCATGGAGCACCCCCTTCTCGCCGCAGACCGGCAGCGGCGAGCACCAATCTAGGTGGCTCTGGAGCCCCCAGATCGTGGCTGTGGATAACTCCTCGCAGCCCCCTCGACCGTGCGTAGAGTCCATTCCTGTGCCGAGCCGGTGCACACGCCGACGGACCGTCTGAGGTTCTCGACCTGCTGGCTCACGTCCCCGGCGGGCCCACGGCGAGCTGACTCGAGCGCTCGCGGTCCGACTGCCCGGCGACGGCTCGAGCCCGCCATGAGCGCGGCTGCCCTTCATCGCGCGTTCCCGCGTCCATCTCGACAGGAGACCACTCACCATGACGATCGCCGCACTCACCGACCTGCTGCTCGACGCTTCAGCGCACCTCACGACGCTCCCCGACCCCGACCCCGTGCAGCCTCCAGGCACCGAGGGCCTCACGACGCTGCTCGGCTGGGTCAAGTGGATCGGGCTCGCCGTGTGCGTCCTGGGCCTCATCGCGGCCGGCACGATGATGGCGATCCAGTCGCGCAGAGGCGAGGGCGGCGAGCACGCGGGCAAGATCGGCATGGCGCTTGGCGGCGTCATCATCATCTCGGCGGCGACCAGCCTCGTCGGCTTCTTCGTCTGATGCCGGGAGAACGAGCATCATGCCGGGCGGCGCATCGATCCAACGGCGGTCAGCGCAGCGCCGCACGGCTTCCTCCTGGAGCCGGCCAGGGTTCATCGTCGCCGCGCTGGGCATCGCCCTGCTTGTCGTGGCCGGCGTCGTGGTCTCTATCCAAGCCGCTTTCGGTGGCGACACATCCGGAGACGACATGACGGTGGGCGACGGGCAGCCGGCGTCCGCTTCGGCGGGCGCCACGCCTGCGGGTCCCGGGCACGAGCCCGGCGATGCCGACGCGATCGCGACCGTCTCGCCGAGCAACTGCGGGCTACGCGAACCGGAGGAGACCTCACCGCTTCCCGCCGACAGGCAGCTCCTGATCGCGCCGGAGACCAGCTGGCGCGACATCGACGTCAACCCGGCACCGAGCTCGCCGGAAGCGGGCCCCGCAGCACTGCACGAGGCCGGCTTCGGATACTGCTTCCAGCGTTCAGCGGAGGGGGCGCTGTTCGCCGCCGCGAACTTCCTCGTGCAGTCGAACACTCCCGCGCTTCGGGCGCCGCTCCTCGACTACGCACTCGCCGCAGGCCAGCACCGGGAGTCCCTGCTGGCCGATTCGGGCTCGGGAGGCTCCGGCGTGCGACTCCAGATCGTGGGCTACCGGGTGCTCGCGTTCGACGGTGACACCGCGCGCGTCGACGTCGCCCAGCGTGTGAGCGTCGACGGGACGACCAGCTTCATCGCCGCCGTCATCGACCTCGTCTGGGTCGACGGCGACTGGCGCATTCCGAGCGATGAGCCTGCTCCGGTGCGCCTGCAATCGCTCGGCGACATCGGCGGCTACGTGAGATGGAGCGCGTGATGGCCGACTGCGGACTCATGGACTTCGAGTGCTACTCCAAGGAGATCGCCTCGACGGTGTGGACTCGAACACGTGAAGCCCTCCAGAACGACATCAACGAGTGGATGGCCGAACAGCTCTCGACCCTCGGCACGATGTGGGTCGACGTCCCGACGCCCGACCTCGGGACGACCGGCGCGCCCTCTGGCACGGCGGCGGCAGCTCCGACGGGCGACATCGAGACCCACCTCGGGACCGTCCTCGGCTACGTGAGCTGGATCTCGGGCACCGTCGCGGTCATCGGGCTCGTCTTCCTCGCCGTCATGGTGGGGCTGCGCATCCGCTCGGGCGACGGCGTCCCCTTCCATGGACGGCTGTTCGCGGTGCTCGCTGGTGGGGTGCTCATCGCGGGAGCCTCGTCGCTCGTGTCTGCCCTCATCCCGACGGCACCAGCGGCGGCGACCAACACTGCGACGTTCCTGCAGTCGTCGACATGGTGGCTGGCTGGGGTCTGCGCGATCGTGTCGGTCATGATCGGCGGTGCTCGCATGGCCTGGGAGCAGCGCGCGAGGCCAGGGCAGGAGCTGCTGAAGAGCCTCCTCACGCTGGTGGTCGTCGCCAGCGTCGGCCTCACGATCGTGTGGCTGCTCGTCCGGGCCGGCGACTCGTTCTCGACCTGGATCATCGACGAGTCACTCGAATGCGACCTCGACGGGGCACCGAACTGCTTCAAAGACAACGTCGGCGTGATGCTCGGCACCTCGATCGCCGGTGTCGCAGGCGCAGCAGGCGGGACTGCCGGGCCCGCCGCGGTCTCCGGGGTCGTGAACGGCCTCTTCATCGGGGTCATCGTCGGCCTCGTGTCCGTCGTCCAGGTGCTCCTCATGATCGTGCGAGGGGGGATGCTCGTGATCCTCGCCGGGATCCTCCCGCTGGCGGCCTCGGCGACGAACACCGAGCTCGGCCGGGGCTGGTTCCAGCGCTGCCTCGCCTGGCTCACCGCCTTCATCCTCTACAAGCCAGCCGCGGCGATCGTCTACGCCGCCGGATTCCGCATGAGCGGGGCGGCCCCGAGCGCCGAGAGTGGGGCCGTACTGACCACCTACACGGGGATCGTGATCCTCGTCCTCGCCATCGTCGCGCTCCCCGCGCTCATGCGATTCGTCACTCCCATGGTGGGCGCGATCGCCTCGAGCGGGGGCGGTGCCGGGATCGCCACCTCGGTCGCGGATCGGGTGCCAGAGGGCGCACGACCGAGGCCGGCCTCAGCACCCCAGGGGAGCAGCGTCCCGCGCGGCGGAGGGCGTGCCTCGACAGGCGGCGGCCCTGCAACGCACGGGTCAGGACCGAGCCCGCGGGCGGTGCCCGCTGCGGCGGGAACATCTGCGGCATCGTCGGCGAGCACGCGCGCAGCCGCATCGACGGGTGCAGCCTCCGGTGGGGCGGCAGCCGCAGCGGGAGCAGGCAAGGCCCTCGCTGGGCCCTACGTCGCGGCAGGGATCGCAGGCGTTCAGCCGTTGAAGAAAGCCGTCCAGCTCGGCACTGACGCCGCGATCGCGGTCGCAGAACGGACAACAGGAGAGGACCCGAGCGGTGGTCGATAGCTCGATGACACGACAGATGCGAACCTACGGGAACTGGCGGAAGCCGACGTCAGCGGGACTGCTCGGTCTCGGCTCGGTGGGGACGGCGCTCCTCCTGGGCGGACTGGTGCTCGTCGTCGTGGCCGTCATGATCTCGGGCCTCATCGCTGCGCTCATCGTCGCCACGGGGATCGGCGTCGCGCTCATGATGCTCGTGGTGCGCGACGCGCACGGCAAGAACGCGCTGTCGCGGCTCGGAGCCCACTCGGGCTGGGCCCTCTCGCGGGCGAGGGGCGAATCCGCGTACCGGTCCGGGCCGGTCGGACGAGTGCCGTGGGCGACATTCCAGCTGCCGGGCATCGCGGCGCCGACCAGGTTGAGCGAGCACGTCGACTCGCATGGCCGGCCATTCGCGCTGCTGCTGACGCCCGCGGTCGGCAGCTACACCGTCGTGTTCGGCACGGACCCTGATGGTGCCGCGCTCGTCGACCAGGAGCAGATCGACTCCTGGGTTGCCGAGTGGGGCCACTGGCTCTCCAGCCTCGGCGACGAACCGGGCATCGAGGCGGCGTCGGTGACGATCGAGACAGCCCCCGACTCCGGCTCTCGCCTCAGGCGAGAGGTCGCCATGAACATCGACCCCGACGCGCCAGCCTTCGCGCGGGCAGTGCTCGAGGAGACCGTCGCGGGGTACCCGGAGGGCTCCTCCACCGTGAAGGCCTTCGTCGCGCTCACCTTCCAGGGGGCCCTCCGAGTCGGTGCCAGAAGGAGGGCGCCGGACGAGATGGCGCGCGAGCTCGCGGCGCGGCTCCCCGGTCTCAGCGCGGGGCTCCAGGCAACCGGAGCGGGCGCCGCGCAACCGCTCACCGGGCAGGAGCTCTGCGAGATCGTCCGAGTCGCCTACGACCCGGCGGCCGCGGTGCTGATCGACGAGGCGCACGCCGGAGGGGAGATCCCGGAGCTCAGCTGGAGCGACGTCGGCCCGGCGGCGGCCCGCGCCAGCTGGGCCGGCTACCGTCACGACTCCGCCTACTCGACGACCTGGGCGATGACCGTCGCACCCAGGGGCAGCGTGCAGTCGAGCGTCCTCGCGCGGCTCCTCGCGCCCCACCGTGACATCGCGCGCAAGCGCGTGACGCTGCTCTACCGCCCCATCGACGCAGCCAGAGCAGCGGCGCTCGTCGAAGCTGACCTCAGTGCGGCCCAGTTCAGGCAGACCTCCACCTCGAAACCCGCGGCGCGCGACACGCTCGCCGTCCGCGCCGCCGCCGCGACGGCAAGCGAGGAGGCATCCGGCGCTGGCCTCATCAACTTCGGAGTGCTCGTCACGGCGACAGTGCTCGACGCCGCCCACGAGCTCGACGCACGAGCGGCCGTCGACAACCTCGCCGCGACAGCGCGCCTCCGCCTGCGCCCCGTCTACGGATCCCAGGACTCGGCCTTCGCCGCGGCACTCCCGCTCGGCCTGGTCCTCAGCAAGCACCTGCGAGTGCCAAGCGAACTGCGAGAGAAGCTATGAGACGAGCACACGCCACGTCACGCAAGCAGGCGACCGAGAAGCGGGCGCGCCCACCCGAGCGGCCGGGACCCAGGGGCTGGAGCGGGACCGGCCGGGGCGCATCCACCTACGTCCAGGCACCCGACGAATGGCGTGGCACCACCGTCCAGGTGTGCGGGCTCTGGCCCTTCGCCGTCGGCACGGGAACTCCCATGATCGGGGTGCCCCTCGGGCGGCACACGCAGACCGGCGCGACCCTCTGCTGCGACCCCATCTCGTGGTTCCAGCGGGCGAAGCTCATCAGCAACCCCTCCGCGTTCATCCTCGGCAAGCCCGGACTCGGGAAGTCGTCGCTCGTGCGTCGCATGGCGACAGGCCTCGCCGGCTACGGCGTCATGCCGCTCGTGCTCGGCGACCTCAAACCCGACCACGTCGACATGATCACCGCCCTCGGCGGGCAGGTCATCTCGCTCGGGCGCGGACGCGGCTACCTCAACGTGCTCGACCCCGGAGAGGCGACGGCCGCCGCGCGGCGGCTCAGGGCGAGCGGCTTCGACGCCGAGGCTGGCCAAGTGCTCGCCGATGCGCATGGCCGCAGGCACACGATGGTGTCGGCCCTCCTCACGATCATGCGGCTCCAGCCGCCGAGCGATCGAGAGGAGACGATCATCGACCGGGCACTCAAGTGGCTCGACCAGCACCACGACGGCGTGCCCGTTCTCGGCGACCTCCTCGAGGTCGTGCGAGCAGGTCCCCCGGAGGTGCGCGCGGTTGCGCTCGACCGCGGAGACGACAGCAGGTACAAGGCCATCACGGAAGACCTCGAGGCCTCCCTCATCGGGCTCGTCGGAGGGGGCAGGCTCGGCGAGACGTTCTCCCGCCAGACCACCAACCCCATGCGACGCGACGCGCCAGTCGTGTACGACGTCTCCTCCATCGACGACTCAGACGTCGACCTGCAGGCGGCGGCGCTCCTCGCCTGCTGGTCGGCCGGGTTCGGCACCGTCAACGTCGCGAACGTGCTCGCGGATGCGGGACTCGAGCCCCGCCGGCACTACTTCGTCATCCTCGACGAGCTCTGGCGCGCGCTGCGAGCAGGCAAGGGAATGGTCGACAGAGTCGACGCCCTCACTCGCCTCAACCGCCAGCGCGGAGTCGGCATGGCAATGATCTCGCACACCATGAGCGACCTGCTCGCGCTGCCCACCGAGTCAGAGCGGATGAAGGCGAAAGGCTTCGTGGAACGCGCCGGCATGGTCATCTGCGGCGGACTGCCGGGTGCCGAGATGCCGCGCCTCACCTCCGCAGTGCCCCTGTCGCTCGCAGAGCAGGAACTTCTCATCGGCTGGCAGGACCCGCCAGCCTGGGACGCGGCCAGCGGCAGAGAGGCCGAGCCACCGGGGCGAGGCAAGTTCCTCGTCAAAGTCGGCGGCAGGCCTGGCATCCCGGTCGACGTGCAGCTCACCGCGGCAGAGGCGAGCATCAACGACACCAACAAGCTCTGGCACGAGCCGAGCCGTGTGGCCGGGCTGGGCCCGGAACCGTCAGCTGGTCTCGACCCGGAGCGGATACGGCGATGAGCGCGCCGCGAAAGCGGGGCCCGGGCGGCATGGCCGCCGAGGCCGTGCTGCTGTGGATCGGACTCACTGCCGCCGTGGTCGCCATCGGCGGGACCAACCTCTGCGTGCGGGTCGCCGCGAACGTCGAACGCCCCAGCGAGCCGCTGCCCGACGACGTGTTCGCGCTGTTCTTCGGCGTGCTGCGGGGGAGCATCCGCTGGAGTGCCACAGCGACCGGGGCAGCGGTGGCGCTCGGGCTCGGTCTGGCGCTCGCGGTCTCGGCGACGCTGCTCCTCGCTCGCAGGCATCGCTCCGGCAGTCGACGCCTCGACCGCTCGGCGGCACTCCTCGGGCGGGGCCGGGAGATCGCAGGCATCAGCGCCCGCGGGGCGCGTGCGAGCAGCCAGCGCCTCGGCGTCGCGGGCTCCATCGGCGTGCGGCTCGGCACGAGTCTGCCGGGCGGCTCACCCGTCTACGGCAGCTGGGAGGACATGCAGATCAACATCAGCGGCCCGCGAACCGGGAAGTCGACGGCCTTCGCTATCCCCGCCATCGTCGAGGCGCCGGGAGCCGTCATCGTCACGTCCAACAAGCGGGATGTCGTCGACGCCACCCGGGGCGTGCGCGCCGAGGCCGGGCGAGTCTGGGTGTTCGACCCGCAGGGTGTTGCAGGCGACGTCGCAGAGTGGTGGTGGGACCCGCTCAGCTACGTCACCGACGAGGTGCAGGCGGGAAAGCTCGCCGAGCACTTCGCGAGCGGATCCCGGGAGCCGGGTTCGAGGGCAGACGCGTTCTTCGACCCAGCTGCGAAGGATCTCCTCGCCGCGCTCCTCTTGGCAGGGGCGGTCGCGGGCACCCGGATCACCGAGGTGTACCGGTGGGTGACGCGGCCCGGTGACGACGATGCGGTCGGCATCCTGCGGGATGCGGGGTACCGCCTCATCGCCGACCAGCTCGAGGGGGTGATCAGCGCGCCCGAGCGCCAACGCGGCGGCATCTACGGCACCGCGCAGCAGATGGCGTCCTGCCTCACCAACGGCGCGCTCGCCCCGTGGATCACAGCGACCGGGGAGCTCGACACGAGGCCGCGGTTCGACCCGCACGAGTTCGTCCGCGGAACCGACACGCTCTACTCGCTGTCCCGCGAAGGACAGGGGACCACAGGCCCGCTGGTCACCGCCCTCACCGTCGCCGTGGCCGAGGCAGCGGAGGAACTCGCCTCCGCCTCACTGTCCGGACGGCTCGCTCGGCCGCTGCTCGGCGTCCTCGACGAGGCCGCGAACGTCTGCCGCTGGCGAAGCCTCCCCGACCTGTACAGCCACTACGGCTCGCGGGGCATCGTGCTCATCACCATCCTCCAATCCTGGTCGCAGGGCGCCGAGGTCTGGAGTGAAGGCGGGATGCGCAAGCTCTGGTCGGCGGCCAACATCAAGATCTACGGGGGAGGCGTCAGCGAGGCGGCCTTCCTCGACGAGCTCTCCAAGCTCGTCGGCGACCACGACCGCGAGCTCTCGTCGCTGAGCTACGGGCGAGGCCACCGCACCGTCTCGAAGCAGCTGCATCGAGAGCGCATCCTCGACGTCGCCGAACTCAGCGCGCTCCCGCGCGGCCGCGCCCTCGTGCTCGCATCCGGCAGCCGCCCCACCCTCATCAGGACCAGGTCGTGGATGCAGGGCCCGCACGCCCCGCGCATCCGCGCGTCGATCACCGCGCACCAACCACGCGGCGACGCCACAGGAGGATACGAGGCAGAACGCGCAGAGGCGGAACGCGGAGAGGAGACACTGCCATGAGTCAGGAGCAGAGCCAGGGTGGCATCTCGAGCGAACTCGCGCGGGCTCCGGGGCCGCAGTTCTCGTGCCTCGCCGACTTCGTGGCCGAGTTCGTCGCTCGGAGCTGCGCGCGCAGAGTCGACGGCCGGACGCGCGTCTGGTCGGCGCGCTGGTGGGACTCCCCGGAAGCGGTGCTCCGCCTCGGTGGGCTCTGGCAGGCGTGGGAGGAGCTGAAGGACGTGCCCGGAGGTGCGTCCCTCTGGTTCCGAGACCACGCCGACTACCACCTTGGCGTGCTCTTCAGCCCAGACGGACCCTTCGAGGCGAGCCCCGACCTCCGCGAGAGCATCAGCCGCCGCGGCGACGACCTTCCCTGCGCCCAACCACCGCCCGGTCACGAGGTCTCCCGACGACGCTGACCCGTGCCCGAACGCAGCAGAGCCGCCCGCAACTTGTCAAGAGCTATTGCCAGTATTCGTCTACACGTCTGGACAAACATGTGAAACGCTTGGACCTTCTCCGGCGACTGCGTCGACATGCAGCCGAACAGCGACTCGAGATGGTGCTCACCGAAGGCGCCAGCCACACCAAGGTCGTGAACGGGGGAGCGAGGACCGTCGTGCCGCGTCACAGCGAGATCAACGAGCGGACGGCGCGAGCCATCCTGAGACAGACGGGAATCGAACGATGAAGGTAACGGCGCGGGCGACCCGTTCCGGTTCCTGGTGGGCCGTCGAGGTGCCAGAGGTGCCAGGGCTCTTCACGCAGGTGAAGCGCCTCGAGCACGTCCGAGAGCAGGTCGCGGACGCGGTCGAGCTCCTCGAAGGTGTGCCAGCGGCAGACGTGCAGATCGCGCTCATACCAGTGTTCGACACAGCCACGGATGGCGTTGTTCACGGCGCGCAGAACGCGGCGGCGGCAGCAGCCGCTGCCCAATCTGTCGCCTCACGCAGCATGCGGTCGGCCGTGGCTCGCCTTCGCGACGAGCAGCTCACGATGCGAGACATCGCGGAAGTCCTCGGCATCAGCCACCAGCGCGTGTCGCAACTTGTGCAGGCCGCCGGCGTCCGCGAAGCGGGCTAGCGCTCAGTCGACCGCGGTGCTGCGCGCCCCGAACGCAGCAGAGCCGCCCGCGAGTGATCGCGGACGGCTCTGGGGGAACTCGGCAGGCCAGGCTGCCGGGTGGCTTACGGCTGCAGGCGGTTCGGGCCGCGGAACAGGTACGTGACCTCGCGCAGCGTCGTCTGGTGCAGCATCAGCATCAGGATGCGTGCGAAGCCCATGCCGAACCCACCGTGAGGCGGTGCGCCATAGCGGAAGAAGTCGAGGTAGAAGCCGAGCTCGTCGACCTCCATGCCCTTCTGCTTCGCCTGCTCCTCGAGCACGTCGACACGGTGCTCGCGCTGAGCCCCCGTCGAGATCTCGACGCCGTTCCAGATGAGGTCGTAGCTCTTCGTGAGCGACTCGTCGCCCTCGTGGCGCATGTGGTAGAACGGCCGGATCGAAGCCGGGTAGTCCGTCAGGAACACGAACTCGTGGCCGAACGTCTCCTGCACGTGCGCCGCGATCTGACGCTCGCCCTCAGGGTCGAGGTCCAGGTCGTTGCGCTCGAGCTTGTGGCCGCGGGCCTCGACGATCTCTCGAGCCTCCAGCAGCGGGATGCGCGGGAACGGCAGTGTCGGCACGGTGACGTCGACGTCGAAGAGCGCCTTGATCTCCTCGCCGTGGGCATCCTTGACCGCCTGCAGGCCGGCAACCATGAGCTGCTCCTGCATCTGCATGACGTCCTCGTGCGACTCGATCCAGCTCACCTCGGCGTCGATGCCCGTGAACTCGGTCGCGTGGCGCGACGTGAACGAAGGGTCAGCGCGGAAGACCGGCCCGATCTCGAAGATCTTGCCGAGGCCGGAGCTCATGGCCATCTGCTTGAAGAACTGGGGGCTCTGCGCGAGGTACGCGCTCGTGTCGAAGTAGTCGACCTTGAACAGCTCGGCCTTCGACTCGGACGCCGAGGCCATGAGCTTCGGGGTGAACAGCTCGACGTAGCCGTTCTCCACCCAGTAGGTGCGGAACGCGTGCGCGAACGTCGTCTGGATGCGGAAGATGAGGGCGTTGCGCGGGATGCGCAGGTCGAGGAAGCGCCAGTCGAGGCGCTTGTCGATCGACGTGTCCTCGGCGATGGGCGTCTCGGGGAGCGCCGCGGTCTCGACGACGATCTCGTCGACCTTGACCTCGAGTCCGCCGAGCTTCACGCGCTCGTCGGCCTTCTTCTGGCCGCGCACGGAGATGAAGCTGCCCTGGGCGAGCGCGGAGATCGTGTCGGAGATCGCCTCGCGGCCCTCGGCGCGCGGGTTCACGAGCTGGACGGCGCCGCTCTCGTCGCGGAGGACGACGAACTGCACCTTCTTCTGGTCTCGAACCGTATCGACCCACCCCTGCACAAGCACGGGGCCGTCTTCGAGCGTGGAAAGGGAGGAGATGAGGGCGCGATCAGTCACCTCGCAAGGGTACCCGAGGCGCAGGCGCGTGCGAGCGGGAAGAGAACAAGGCACAGCTTTGGGGTGCGGACGCGCATCCTGTGCCGCAGTGTCGGTGGCGGTTCGTAGACTGGAGCGCATGGCGGCACAGCGAATCCACCTCGTCCGCCACGGCGAGGTCGAAAACCCCAACGGGCTCCTCTACGGGCGCCTCCCCGGCTTCGGCCTCTCCGAGCTCGGCGCGCGAATGGCGCGCGTCACAGCCGAGGACCTGCACGCCAGGGCCGTGCCCGCCACCCGCCTCGTCGTCTCCCCGCTGCAGCGCACCCGCGAGTCGGCGGCACCCATCGCCGAGCTGTTCGGCCTCGAGCCCGTCATCGACGAGCGTGTCATCGAGCCGACGAACGCCTTCGAGGGGCGACGGATGACGGGCAGGTACGGAGCCCTTCGTCGCCCTGGCTCGTGGCCGAAGCTCGTCAACCCCCTGCGCCCCAGCTGGGGCGAGGCGTACAAGTCCATCGTCGCCCGCATGCGAGAGGCGGTGCTCGACGGGGCCGAGCTCGCCGATGGCGGCGATGTTATCGTGGTCTCTCACCAGCTGCCGATCTGGATGGTGCACCGCGCGCTCTCGAAGGAGCCGCTCGCGCACAACCCGAAGCACCGGCGGTGCTCGCTCTCGAGCATCACGACGCTGGAGTACCACCCCGCAACCGGCTTCGTGGAAGCCGACTACCGCGAACCGGCGGCGCACGAACTCGGCGCCGCCACCGATGAGGGAGCCGTGTGACCATCCGCTCAGAGAGCGTGAAGACGTCGCGCTTTCCCCGAACCCTCCGTGTAGCCCTCGCGACCGCGGGTGTCGCCACCATGCTGGCGCTCGCCGCCTGCTCCGGAGACGAGCCGCTCGCCCAGGACTACGCCGCCGGGGGAGATCAGGGCTACGTCGCGGGCGACGGCAGCTACGAGATCTTCCCGGCAGGCGAACGACAGGACCCGATCCAGTTCGGTGGCGTCACCGAATTCGGAGATGAGCTCTCCAGTGAGGATCTCGCGGGCTCCGTCACCGTCGTCAACTTCTGGTACGCATCCTGCCCGCCTTGCCGCCTCGAGGCCCCCGACCTGCAGGCAGCTTGGGAAGAGCACGAAGACGACGGCGTGAAGTTCGTCGGCGTCAACATCTACGACCAGGCGGCGACCGCCAAGACGTTCGCCGAGACGCAGGGCATCACGTACCCGTCGATCCTCGACGTCGACGACGCGAGCGTGCGACTCGCCTTCGCCGACAACGTGCCGCCCCAGGCCATCCCGTCCACGCTCGTGCTCGACGCTGAGGGCCGGGTCGCTTCCGTCATCCGCGGGCCGATCGACCCCTCGATCCTGAACTCGATGATCACCGACACGCTCGCAGAGAGCAGCAAGTGACGACGCCCCTGCTCGCCTCCTCCGCGCTGACGGCGATCGCCCCCGGCAGCGCGGTTGGCGAGACGATCGTGAGCGGCCAGCTCCTCCTCGCGATCCCGCTCGCCGTCCTGGCCGGCCTCGTCTCCTTCGCCTCCCCGTGCGTGCTGCCCGTCGTGCCCGGCTACCTCGGGCTCGTCGGCGCAGTGGCTCAGGATGCGCCGGCCAAGGTTCCCGCTCGCCAGAGCGTCGGAGCGGCCTCGGGTCCCGCCGCCGCAGCCGAGTCCTCCTCGCCCGCATCGCGACCCGCAGACCAGCCCGAAGCGAAGCGGGGCCTGCTCGCCCGACTCACGGCCGGACGCGGCCGAGTCGCGTTCGGCGCGACGCTGTTCGTGCTCGGCTTCTCTGTCATCTACGTGCTCTTCGGTGTCGCGTCGGGGTTCCTCGGCAAGTGGTTCCTTCGCTATGGCGATATCGTCACTCCGATCCTCGGCGTCATCGTCGTGCTCATGGGTGTCGTCTTCATCGGCCAGGTTTCGTTCCTGCAGCGAAGCGCGCGTATGCGCTTCGCGCCCGCCGGACTCCTTGGTGCGCCGCTGCTCGGCGTCATCTTCGGCGTTGGTTGGCTCCCGTGTGTCGGGCCGACGCTCGCCACGATCCAGGCTCTCAGCTACACCCTCGCTGACCCCGGCCGGGGAGCGCTCCTCGCGTTCTTCTACTGCATCGGGCTCGGCCTCCCGTTCGTCCTCGTGGCGCTCGGCATCGGCCGCGTGACGACGGGCATCAACTGGGTGCGGAAGCACATCCGCACCATCAACCTCGTCGGCGGCGGCATCCTCATCCTCATCGGATTCCTCATGGTGATCGGCGTCTGGCAGCACTTCATGTCCGCGTTCGCGGCGACGATCGGCGGCTATGTCCCGGCCCTCTGACCACTTCGACGCGGGAAAAGACGGCTTCGAGGCCCGCGACCGCGAACCGAAGAAGACCGCATCGGGCGCCGCGCGCGCGAGCATGCCGAACAAGCCGGGCGACATCAAGAAGCCCGGCCGCGCATCTGCGCTCGTCGCCTGGCTCCGCACGGCCTGGCGTCAGCTCACGAGCATGCGCACCGCGCTGCTCCTCCTGCTGCTGCTCGCCATCGCCGCCGTACCCGGCTCGCTGGTGCCGCAGCGCTCGAGCGACCCCAACGGGGTCATCGTCTACCAGGACACGTACCCGGACATCGCCCCGTTCCTCGACGACATCGGCATGTTCGACGTCTACAGCTCCCCGTGGTTCACGGCGATCTACCTGCTGCTCTTCGTCTCGCTCATCGGCTGCATCATCCCGCGCATCAAGCACCACTGGGATGCGCTGCGCTCGAAGCCGCCGAAGACTCCAGCGCGCCTCTCGCGGCTCGACGCCTACTCCACGCAGGTCCTCGACTCGTCGCTCGACCCGAAGCGCGGCGCCGTCATCGACGAGGCCGCCAAGCTGCTGCGCGACAAGAAGTACCGCACCGTCATCTTCGATGACGGCAAGCGCGGAATCTCCGTGTCCGCGGAGCGCGGCTACCTGCGGGAGACGGGCAACCTGGTCTTCCACTCGGCCATGGTCGGCATCATCGTGGCCGTCGGCATCGGCGGCGGCTTCACCTGGTCCGGGCAGCGTGTGCTCGTCGAAGGCCAGACGTTCGTGAACGGCCTCGTCAGCTACTCGTCGTTCAACCCGGGACGATTCTTCACGCCAGACGTGCTCGCGCCGTTCTCGATGCGCCTCGACTCCTTCGACATCACGTACGAGGAGGAGAACCAGAACGCCATCGGGCAGGCCACCGACTACGCGGCGAACGTCACCGTCAATACTCCGGGCGGCGAGCCGAAGACCGAGACGGTGCGCGTCAACGACCCGCTTCGCTTCGCCGGCACCGACAGCTACCTCCTCGGCAACGGCTACGCCCCCGAGATCACGGTGCGCGACCCGGACGGCAACGAGGTCTTCTCCGACTTCGTCCCGTTCCTCCCGCAGGACGCCTTCCTGACCTCCATGGGTGTCGTGAAGGTCCCGGATGGGCTCGACGAGCAGATCGGCATGCTCGGCTTCTTCTACCCCTCAGCGGTCGAACTCGAGTCGGGCGCGCTCACCTCGAATCATCCCGACCTCCGCGACCCGATGCTGACCCTGAACGTCTACTCGGGTGACCTGGGTCTCGACGATGGGGTCCCGAGGTCCGTGTACACGCTCGACACGGACACGCTCACGCCCATCGCGGCGCGCGACCTCGACTTCAAGCCCATCGAGCTCCGGCCGGGGGAGACCGCCGAGCTGCCGAACGGCCTCGGCACGATCGAGCTCGGCGAGGTTCCCCGTTACGCCTCCTTCGACGTGCACGAGGACCCGACGCAGATACCGGTGCTCATCTTCGCGATCCTGATCATCGGCGGGCTCTTCACGTCACTGCTCGTGCCGCGACGCCGCCTCTGGGTGAAGGCCACGACCCGCTCCGACGGCACGGTGCTCGTCGAGTACGCGGGCCTCGCACGTGGAGACGATCCGCAGCTGGCCGCCTCGGTCAACGATCTCCTCGACGCCCACACGAGAAAGATCGTAGGCTTAGCGGAACCTGCGTCGCCGGCCCGCGCCGCCGGGGCACTTCAAGGCCCCGAGGCCACCCAAAGCTCACCATCTGGCGCCGGCAGCCAAGGCGCGGCGCTCGCCTCTTCTCCCACTCAGGAAGCTCCATGATCGAAACGCTGTCCAGCTGGTCGAACCTGCTCCTCTACGTCGCGATGGCGGTGTACTCGATCGCGTTCATCGCGTTCGCCATGGACCTGGCCGGTCGCAGCGCACGCGCAGCCGAGCGCTCCGAACGGCAGTCGGCGGTCGGAGCGACCGCCGCGCGCCGCAACACGCTCGTCGGCGCGGCAGCCCCGGCAGGAGCAGCGGCGCACGACGGCGTCGCGGCAGACCGCGACGTGTCCGAGCCGGCCAGCTACACGACGGAAGACCCCGCGAGCTCGGTGTCTCTCGCATCCACCCGCACCGAGTCGGGCGACGCCTGGCGCGACACCCGCGCGACGCCGTCGCTGCGCATCGCGATGTGGCTGACCATCGCCGCGTTCGTCGTGCATCTCGCGGCGACCACCCTTCGCGGCATCGCCGCAGACCGGGTGCCGTGGTCGAACATGTTCGAGTTCTCGATGACCTCGACGCTCCTCATCGTGCTCGTCTTCCTCGTCGCCCGCTTCTGGGCCGACGTGCGCTTCCTCGGCACCTTCATCACTGGGTTCACCGTCATCACGCTTGGCATCGCCACGCTCGGCTTCTACGTCGATGTCGTGCCGCTTGCCCCCGCCCTGCAATCGGTGTGGCTCGTCATCCACGTGTTCGTCGCGTCGCTCGCGACCGGCTGCCTCGCGATCGGCGCGGGTCTCAGTGCCGCGCAGCTCCTGCAGACTCGTCGAGTTGCGCGCGTGCGTGCCGGTCTGCCCACGAAGCTCAAGCTCCTCTCTGCGCTGCCAGACGCGGTGCGCCTCGAGAACCTCTCCTACCGCATCAACATCATCGGCTTCATCCTCTGGACCTTCACCCTCATGGCGGGAGCCGTCTGGGCTGAGCGGGCCTGGGGTCGTTACTGGGGCTGGGACACCAAGGAAGTGTGGACCTTCATCATCTGGGTGGTCTACGCGGGATACATCCACGCTCGTGCCACGCGTGGCTGGCGCGGAACGCCGTCGGCGTGGCTTGCCATCGCGGGCTTCGCGACGGTCATGTTCAACTTCGGCGTCGTCAACGTGTTCTTCAAGGGACTGCACGCCTACTCGGGGATCTGAGCAGACCCTCCGGCGAGGAGGGCGTGGCAGCGGCGGAGGCGCTCCCTCCACCAGTCCTGGCGTTCGGCGGGCGACGCGAGCCGCTCGAGTGCGGCTTCGTCGACCGTGACGGGGGCGAGCGGGATGCGCCCGGCGCGCGGGCGGAGTGGTGCGATCACGACGTCCTCCGCGAGCAGCGACGCCGTTCCGAGGCCCGCGTCGTGGCGCGGCGCTGACAGGGCTGCGGCGAGCTGTGCTCCCATCGCGATGCCGACCGAGGAGTCGAGGGCGCTCGACACGGTCGCGGGAAGCCCAGCCGACGCGACGATGTCGACTGCGCGCCTGATCCCGCCGAGGGGCTGCATCTTGACGACGACCACGTCAGCCGCGCCGAGGCGCGCGACCTCCAGCGGGTCATCGGCCTTCCTGATGGACTCGTCGGCGGCGATGGGCACCTCGATGCCCGCGTCCCGCAGGCGGCCCCTGAGCTCGCCGAGCTCGGCCGTCGTCGCGCACGGCTGCTCCGCGTACTCCAGGCCGAAGCGGCCAAGCGCCCGGAGCGCCGTGATGGCCTCGTCGACGGACCAGCCGCCGTTCGCGTCGACGCGCAGCCGCGCATCCGCGCCGAGGCGTTCGCGCACGCCGGCCACCCGGGCGATGTCGTCGGCGAGCGTCTGCCCTCGCTCGGCGACCTTGATCTTGGCCGTTCGGCAGCCGTCGAAGCGCGCGAGCACGCCGTCGAGCGCGGCCTCCCCGACGGCGGGCACGGTCGCGTTGACCCAGATCTCGCCCTCCGTGTGACGCTCGAGGGTCTCATCGAAGCCGAACTCGATCGCAGCGCGCAGCCAGTTCGCGGCTTCCGCGTCGACGTACTCGAGGAACGGCGAGAACTCGCTCCACGCGACGGTGCCGCGGATGATCGCCACCTCGCGTGCATCCACCCCTCGGAACCGGGTCACGAGGGGAAGCGTCACGATGTGCGTGCGGTCGAGGAGCTCGTCGATCTCGGGCAGCTGCATGCCGCCATTGTCTCGCGCGGTCCCGGGAAGGTCTCTCCGGCTGGGGACGTTCGGCGCGGATCGCGCTAGGCTGAGGCATCGATCGGTCATGCCGGACGCAAACTCCTATGTCTACGAACCTCTCCAGCCCCGCACCTCGCTTCAGCCCTCCGCCGGCTGACGAGGACTTCGGCGATGCCCTCGTCAGCTCCGGCTCCGGAGGGCACCGCCCCCAACGGGTCGCCTCGACGGGCGGCAGCGGCAGGCTCGGGTACGGGAAGCCGCAGTACCGGCACGGCTCGCTCGTGCAGCGCACCTGGTACGAGATCGCCTTCAACCCGCGCCGCTGGTCGGCCGGCCACTGGGCGCTCCTCGGGGTGCTCATCACGGTGCTCGCCGACGTCTTCGTCTTCTTCTACGCCTCGAACCTGTTCGGTATCGACCGCAAGTTCGAGATCGAGATGTGGCTGCTCACGGCCGGCATCGCGGGCTTCCTGACGATCGCGATGGCCCTCTGGGGAATCATCTTCAACAGCGCCAGGGGTGCGGCGATCTTCGCGATCATCCTCGGACTGCCGTTCGGCGCACCCCCTGCGTGGCTGGTCGGCAACACGATCATCCAGCTGATGGCGAACGGCGGCACCCTCCCCGTCGCGCCGCCCCTCTGGTAGCGGCGCCACACTCGAGGCCCTGACTCCGCGGGTCCACGCCCCGCAGGACCCTGCCCGCTCGTCGGATAGCGTTATGGCATGACTGCCTTCGTCTCCGAACTCTTCGACGCCGAGCGCTGGCGCACCGTCCCGGGCTTCGAGGAGCTCACCGACCTCACCTACCACCAGGATCTGACGGGCCGCATCGCCCGCGTCGCCTTCAACCGGCCGGAGGTGCGCAACGCGTTCCGCCCGCAGACGGTCGACGAGCTCGCGCGTGCCCTCGACGATGCGCGGATGAACCCGCGCATCGGCGTGGTGCTGCTCACGGGCAACGGTCCGAGCCCGAAGGACGGCGGGTGGGCGTTCTGCTCGGGCGGCGACCAGCGCATCCGGGGTCGTGACGGCTACAAGTACGCCGACGGGGAGACGCGCGACACCATCGACTCGGCCCGCAACGGGCGGCTGCACATCCTCGAGGTGCAGCGGCTCATCCGCTTCATGCCGAAGGTGGTCATCGCGGTTGTTCCCGGGTGGGCAGCTGGGGGCGGGCATTCGCTGCACGTGGTGTGCGACCTGTCGATCGCGTCGCGTGAGCATGCGAAGTTCAAGCAGACGGACGCGGATGTCGGGTCGTTCGACGCCGGCTACGGCTCTGCGTACTTCGCGAAGCAGGTCGGGCAGAAGTTCGCGCGCGAGGTGTTCTTCCTCGCCGAGGAGTACTCGGCGGAGCGCGCCATGGAGATGGGCACCGTCAACCGGGTCGTGCCGCACGCGGAGCTCGAGGTCGAGGCCGTTCGCATGGCGGAGACGATCCTGACGAAGTCGCCCACGGCGATCCGCATGCTGAAGTTCGCCTTCAACGCGGTCGACGACGGGCTTGTCGGGCAGCAGGTGTTCGCCGGCGAGGCGACCCGCCTGGCGTACGGCACGGATGAGGCTGTCGAGGGGCGGGATTCGTTCCTCGAGAAGCGCGAACCGGACTGGTCGCCGTTCCCGTGGCAGTTCTGACGTCGCGGACCGATGGCGTCTCGTTGGAGCGGGGGCTTCGGCGTGGGCGTTGAGCTCGGGGGCGGCGGCGCGCGTCCGCTGGTCCGCGTGGATGCTCGTGACGCATCCGCGGTCACGGCCGCGCTCCGGAGCGCGCTGAGCGGTGCAGGACCTGCCGTCCTGCCCACGCAGCCGGCGGCAGACGCGTTGGCGTCGGGTGAGTGCGGTCTGGCCGGTGAGGTGCTCGGCGTCGTGCCGGAGGGCGTCGTGCTGGTGATCGAGACGAGCGGGTCGACGGCGGAGCCCAAGCGCGTGATGCTCACCGGTGACGCGCTGCGCGCATCCGCTGCGGCGACGTACGCGCGCTTCGACCTGCTATTCGGAAGGGCGCGCGCAGCTGAGCCCACTCGCCAGTGGCTGCTGACGTTGCCGGCGTCATACGTCGCGGGCGCCCAGGTGCTCATGCGGTCGATCCTGGCCGGCACGGAGCCCGTCGTGCTGGGCGATGGGCATTTCACGGCTGACGGGTTCGCGCGCGCCGCCGAGGAGCTCACCGCCGACCGGCGCTACGTCTCGTTGGTGCCTGCTCAGCTGGCGCGCCTGCTGGATGGGTCTCCTGCGGTCGCGGACGTGGTTGCTCGCTTCGACGCCATTCTCGTGGGCGGGCAGTCGCTGCCGCCTTCGCTCCGCGAGCGGGCGGCTGCCCTCGGCTGGAACCTCGCGACGAGCTACGGCTCGAGCGAGACGAGCGGCGGCAGCGTCTACAACGGCGAGCCGCTCGACGGGGTGCGGATCCGCGTCCGGGACGGGGAGGTGCAGCTGGCTGGTCCCGTTCTCGCGGCCGGCTACCTTGGCGACCCGCGCCGCACGGCGGAGGCCTTCGTCGAAGATGACGGCGAGCGCTGGTATCGAACGAGCGACGGCGGACGCCTCGAGCGCGATGAGACCACGGGGCGAGAGCGGCTCGTGGTGACCGGTCGCCTCGACAACGTCATCGTCTCAGGCGGCGAGAAGGTGCTGCTCGACAGGGTCGAGGGCATCGTCAGGCGGCTGCCGGGGCTCGAGGGCGCGGTTGTCGTCGCGGCGGCGTCTGAGGAGTGGGGGCAGGTGCCGGCGCTTGTCGTGGAGGCCAGCGCGTGGGGCGCGCCTGGTGCCGAGGCCCCGGTGGCCGCGCGATTGCTGGATGCGCGCGAGCTGTCCGGCGATGAGCGGTGGCTGGCCGTCCGGGCCGCGGTGGCACCCGTCGGGCGCGCGGCTCGCCCCTCGAAGCTGCTCGTCGTCGACCACCTGCCGCAGCTGCAGAGCGGAAAGCCCGATCGTCGGTCGCTCGAGCGACTCGTCGCCGAGCTCGCATAGCCACAGCCACGCCGTGGAGGGCGGTGCTGGCGAAGGCCGCCGCGCCGTGACCCTCAGGAGGCGCTGACCTGCACGACCGCGTGCTTGAACTCCGGCATCGCGGAGTGCGGATCAGTGGCCCCGCTGGTCAGCAGGTTGGCGCTGCCAGCATCCGGGTAGTGGAACGGCAGGAACACCGTGTCGGGGCGGATGCCGGCGTCGAGTTCGGCACGCGCGTAGATGGTGCCGTTCTCGTTCGAGATGCGGACGCGGTCGCCGTCGTGGAGTGCTCGATCGCGTGCTGTGACGGGGTGCAGCTGTGCGACGAGGGTTGGCCTCGTCGCCGTGAGCTCGTCGATTCGTCGGGTCTGCGTCCCGCTCTGGTACTGCTCGAGGAGTCGCCCGGTGATGAGGTTGAGCTCCTCGCCTCGCGCCTTCTTTCGGGCTCGAACGCGGACGGCGACCATGCGCGCCCTCCCGTCGGGGTGAGCGAAGCGGTCCGTGAAGAGCCGCGGCGTGCCCGCGGAACCGGTTGGGAACGGCCAGTGCGCTTCGATGCCGGTGTCGAGCAGCGCGTGGCTGAGCCCGGAGTAGTCGGCGAGGCCGCCTGCGGATGCCCTGGCGAGCTCGTCGAAGACCTCGGCGGGGTCGAGGCTCCACAAGCCGGGGGCGTCCAGGCGTCTGGCGAGCTCGGCGAAGAGCCACAGCTCGCTGCGTGCGCCGTCCGGGCCGGCGAGTGCGCGGCGGCGGCGCAGCACTCGACCTTCCAGGTTGGTCATGGTGCCCTCTTCCTCCGCCCACTGGAGGACGGGCAGGACGAAGTCGGCGATTCGGGCGGTCTCGGAGAGGAAGAAGTCGGAGACGATGAGGAGGTCGAGCCTGGCGAGCGCGGCGCGGACCGTGTCGACTCTGGGCGCGGAGACGACGACGTTCGATCCGTGCACCAGGAGCGCCCGGACGCCGCCCGGCATTCCGGCGCTCTGCAGCAGCTCGACCGCGGGCACGCCCGGACCGGGGATGATGTCGGGGTCGACGCCCCAGACCTTGGCGACGGCTGCCCGTGCATCCGGGTCGGTGATCTTGCGGTAGCCGGGCAGCTGGTCTGACTTCTGCCCGTGCTCCCGCCCGCCCTGGCCGTTGCCTTGGCCGGTGAGCGTCCCGTAGCCGGAGCCGGGAGTGCCGGGCAGCCCCAGCAGCAGCGCGAGGTTGATCGCGGCGCCCGCTGTGTCGGTGCCGTCGACGTGCTGTTCGACGCCGCGTCCGGTGAGGATGTACGCGGACCGGGAGGCGGCGAGTGCTCTCGCGACTTCGCGGATCCGGTTCGCGGGCACTCCCGTGACGGTCTCGGCGTGCTCTGGCCACCAGGAAGCGACTGAGCGTCGGATGTCGCCGAGTCCCGCCGTGCGCTGCTCCACGAAGTCGGCGTCGTAGAGACGCTCGGCGAGGACGACGTGCGTGAGGCTCAGGATCAGGGGGAGGTCGCTGCCGGGAACTGCCTGCAGGTGGATGCCGCCGCCGTCGTCGCAGAGCCGAGCTGTCGAGCTGCGGCGGGGGTCGACGACCAGCAGGCCGCCGCGGGCGCGGGCTCCCTGGAGGTGCGAGACGAAGGGCGGCATCGTGTCGGCGACGTTCGAGCCCAAAAGCAGGATCGTCTCAGCGGTGTCGAGGTCGCTGAGCGGGAAGGGCAGCCCGCGGTCGATGCCGAAGGCACGGTTCGCGGCGGCCGCGGCGGAGGACATGCAGAAGCGTCCGTTGTAGTCGATGCGGGAGGTGCGCAGGGCGATGCGGGCGAATTTGCCGAGCTGATACGCCTTCTCGTTGGTGAGGCCTCCGCCGCCGAACACCCCGATCGCATCCTGCCCGTCTTCGGCCGCGATCGCCCGGAGCCGGCCGGCGATGAGGTCGAGGGCGGTGTCCCAGGCGATGGGATGCAATTCGCCGTCGTCTCCGCGCATGAGCGGCGTGGTCAGCCGTCCGGTGTCGGCGAGCAGCTCGGCGGAGGTCCAGCCCTTCTTGCAGAGGCCGCCGCGGTTGGTGGGGAAGTCGCGGCCCTGGACCTCGACGGGCAGCCGCCCCGTGGGAGTCAGGGTGAGGGTCATGGCGCACTGGAGCGCGCAGTACGGGCAGTGGGTGGCGGTCACGCTGGCACCCCTGCCGCTGCGTTCAGCATCTCTGCGATGCGGGCCCGGCAGCCACCGCATCCGGTGCCGGCTCTCGTGCAGCGGCCGACCTCAGCCACGGACTCGCAGCCGCCGGTGATGGCGTCTTCCACGGCTCCGACGGAGACGGCGTTGCAGATGCACACGGTGGCCTCGCGTCCGGTGGCCTGAGCGGCTGGCTCGTCGGCGCTGTCGAGGCGCAGCAGCAGCGAGCGGTCGGCGGGCAGCTCGCCGCGGCGGAGGTAGAGCACGCCGAGCTCCGCGCCGGTGCGCGGCAGTCCGACGCAGACGAAGCCGCTGAGGATCCCGTCCCGCGTCACCATCTTGACGTAGCTCCCGTGCTCCGGATCAGACCACACCGCGACGCCTGGCGCGGCTTCGTCTGCTGGGACGGGGGCGAACTGCTCGACGGAGACGTCGCCGGCGGAGACGAGGTCGACGCGCTCGGCTTTGAGCGCGACGACTCCCGGCTGCTCGTCGGCGAAGGGCTGCGGTGCGGCTCCGTCGAGCTCGTCGATGATGGCGGCGGCGAGCCACTCGGCCTGCCGCCAGCCCGGAGCCACGAGGCCGTTGGGGCCGCCGGGGATGTCGCGTTCGCGCAGGTACTGTTCCGGGTCGGCGATGTGGGCGCAGTCGCCGATGGCGTGGATACGCGGGTCGGTCCAGCTGCGCAGCCCGGCGTCCACGAGCACGCCCCGGCCGGTGCGCAGCCCGGCGGCCTCTGCGAGTTCGGTGCGCGCGCGGGTGCCGCAGGAGAGTACAAGCAGGTCGCCCTCGATCTGCCTGGCGTCAGCGCTGACGAGGGCGCGGAAGCGACGCACGCCGTTGTCGTCGGCGCGTGCGATGACGGCCTCGGCGCGAGTGTGCGGGACGACGGTCACCCCTGCGGTGGACAGGGCAGCGCCGAGGACCCAGGCCGCCCCGCGGTCGAGCTGCCGTGGCATGGGGATGGGGCCGAAGTGTGCGACGGTCGCCGGGGAGCCGGCCTCGACGAGCAGCATGGCGAGCTCGATGCCGAGCACTCCGGCCCCGAGCACCACGACCCGTCCTCCCGCCTCGACGACGGAGCGCACGTTGGCGGCATCCTCGAGGCTTCGGAGCACGCAGACGCCCGACGTGAGCCGGGCGTCGAGCCCGCTGGAATCGACCCCGAGCTCCTCGAGCCCGTCCAGTCGAGGGACCACGGACCGCGCACCCGTCGCGAGCACGAGGCGGTCGTACTCGAGTGCGCTGCCGTCATCGAGCACGACGGCGGCAGAATGTCGGTCGATGCGCTCGGCGCGGGCGCCGAGCCGCAGGTCGACGCCCGCGCTGCGGAGCTCGTCGGTGGACGCGAGTTCGAGCCCGTCGGCGTCGATCTCCCCGACCGCGTATTCGGCGACCAGCACCCGGTTGTAGGGCTCCGTCGGCTCCGCGCCGACGACGGTCACGCTGATCAGGCCCCGTTCGATGGCGGGCAGGAGCTCCTCGGCGAAGCGGATGCCGACGGGGCCTGCGCCGACGACCACGATCCGTTCGACCATGTCAGATCCTGTGTCCCGCGAGGGTCGCCCGCGGGATGGCGTAGATGGTGATGGTCAGGAGCAGCAGGACAACGTAGGCGCCGACGAAGCCGGCGAATGCGGGCACGTACGAGTCGCTCGCGTTCTTGGCCGCAGCCAGGACCTGGGGGATGACGAAGCCGCCGTAGGCGCCGATCGCGGAGACCAGCCCGAGCGCCGCGGCGCCCTTGCGCTGCGTGTTCACGGCGAGTGCGTCCCCGGCGGTGGCGGCGCCGCGGGCGGCGAAGACGTTGGGGATCATCCGGTACGTGGAGCCGTTGCCGATGCCGGCTGCGACGAACAGCAGCAGAAAGCAGCCGATGAAGGTCCAGAAGGAACCGGCGTCGACGGTTGTCATGAGCGCGAGGGAGCCGATGATCATGAGCGCGAAGGCGGCGATGGTCACGCGCGCCCCGCCGAAGCGGTCGGCCAGGCGTCCGCCGTACGGGCGCGACAGCGAGCCGACGAGCGCCCCGACGAACGCGAAGGAGAGCGAGGCGGTGCCTATCTGGAAGGACGAGAACTCGGGGAAGTTGTCGGCGATGAGCTTCGGGAAGACGCTCGCGAACCCGATGAACGAGCCGAAGGTGCCGATGTAGAGCAGGGAGAGTACCCAGAGGTGTGGTTCGCGGAGTGCTGCGGCGGCTGCCGCGAAGTCGGCTTTCGCGGAAGAGAGGTTGTCCATGTACTTCCACGCGCCCCAGATGGAGATGAGGATGAGCGGGATCCACATCCACCCGGCAAGGGGGAGGCCGAGCGAGAATGACGCGCCGATGGAGACGACGATCGGGACGGCGAGCTGCGCGACGGAGGTGCCGAGGTTGCCGCCTGCCGCGTTGAGGCCGAGCGCCCAGCCCTTCTCCTTCTGCGGGAAGAAGTAGGTGATGTTGGCCATCGAGCTGGCGAAGTTGCCGCCGCCGAAGCCGCCGAGGGCAGCGACGATCAGCAGTACCCAGAACGGAGTCTGCGGGTCTTGCACGACGAAGCCGAGCAGGGTGGCAGGGATGAGCAGCAGCGTCGCCGAGATGATCGTCCAGTTCCGCCCACCGAAGCGCGCCACCATGAAGGTGTAGGGGAAGCGCAGCGTCGCGCCGACCAGGCTGGGCAGCGAGATCAGCCAGAACGATTCGCTGGTGCTGAGGGTGAATCCGGATGCAGGCAGCAGCACGACGACGATGCTCCACAGCTGCCAGATGATGAAGCCGAGGAACTCCGCGTAGATCGACCAGCGGAGGTTGCGGCGTGCGATGGCCTTGCCCTCGGCGGCCCAGAAGACGGGGTCCTCTGGGTTCCAGTTGTCGATCCAGCGCCCGGGGCGGTGCCGGAGCGTGGTGACGGGGGCGCTGATCTCAGTGTTGCCGACTGTCGTTGCCATTGCGGCTCCTAGTGGGAGGTGGGCTGTGGTTCGACGATAGGAGCGGCGTGTTGCGCGCGGACGCTGCCGCGATTGCCGAGGCGTAACCGTGTGCTCACGCCAGGCGGGCCCGTCGGAGAGGGGCATGTCACGTGTTGGAAACGTGTGATGGAGTGCGCTCAGGCCTCGGGGTCGTGTTCCGGTGGGCGTCTGGCTGCGGCCGAGCGGCGCCGGATGATGATCGTCGTGGCGATGCCGGCTCCGAGGAGGACCAGCACGCCGGCGATGACAAGTGGTGCTGCCGGCGTGGCCGTGGTCGCAGCCGTGTTCGTCGGCTGCTCGGTGGCGGTCGCTGTCGGCGTGGGCGTGGGCGTGGGCGTCTCGGGCGTGCCCGGCTCGAGGAGCGCCTGCAGCTCTGCCCCGACGGTCTCCGCCAGGTAGGCGACGCCCGCCTCGTTGGGGTGGAGCGCGCCGAGCTTGAGAGATGCGCCTGGCGTGGTCGACCCTCCCTCGCCGGGTTCCAGCGTGATGCCGCTCATGTAGGGCTCCGTGGTCGAGCATGCGGAGTGGGCGGACGTCGTCTTCAATGTGGAGATGAAGGTGGCGCCGCTGGCCTCGGCCGCCGTCTTTATGGCCTCGTCGAGGTGGACCTCCGTCTCGTGCAGGTACGCGGTGTCGACGTCGGTGAACGGGAAGGAGTTCTCCGGGTAGCCCGTCGAGGTGAAGGCGGGGGAGAAGCATCCACCGACCGGCGTGTTCGTGGGGTCGGGTGTGATGGCGGGGTATCCGACGACGACGATGTCGGCGTTTGGTGCCTTCTCGGCGATGAGGGCGAACGTCGAGGCCAGCGCGGGGGCGATGAGCGAGTCGATGCGGTCCTTCAGGGCGTCGACCTCGACGCCGCCTCCGTCGACGACGTACTGCGATCGGCAGTTGGGGACGGTCTGGTCGGCGACGAGGGGGCCGAGGGAGCTCGCGGCGACGCAGGAGGCGGCGATATCCGAGAACTCGAGGTCGTTGCCGCCGATCGACAGGGTGACGATCTCGGTCGTTGCTGAGAGGCTCGCCGACTGCACCGGTGCGCTCGCGCCGGACGCGGTGACCTGCTCGGTGTCGCGGATGTCGGCGGTGACGGCGCCGCTGCACGTGCGGTCGTCGAGGGCCAGGCCGAGCGAGTCGGCGATGCGGTGCGGGTAGTTCGCGAGCGCCTGGAAGCAGCCGGCGGCGGGCTCCTCGCTGAACGGCACGAGCCCGAACCCTGAGGAGTACGAGTCGCCCAGTGCGACGTACGCGCGCGCCTGGGTGCCTCCGTTCACCGCCGGATCGCCCAGGGGCGCCGCGAGGGCGCCGGGAGCGGCGAGCAGCACGATGCCTGCGGCCGCAGCGCTGATGGCGGCCGCGCGCACGCGTGATCGGGCAGTCATGGGTCTCCTGTCGAGCGGACGTCGATCGGGACGGGGGTTGTGGTCTCATAGTGCCATCGTGATGCTGACCGGGGAACGGGCTGAGGAGCTCGCTTCTGGGGTGCGCAAGCCGTCGTCGCAGGGATGCGGGCCTGCGCCGCCCTCTAGAATCGCTCCGTGGCGCAGAAACAGAAGCACAGACAGCGGAAGCAGCAGCAGGCGAACCCCACGCAGCGGCCACGGCCGAAGGCGAGGGAGGTGCGCAAGCTGGATGCGCGCGCCTGGATCGCGGGTGCGCGTCTGCGCACGCTCCCGCTGGCGATCGCTCCGGTGCTGCTCGGCACCGCTGGTGCCATCGTCGACGGCGAGCCCGGCCAGTACCACTGGGTGCGTGCCCTCGCCTGCCTTGCCGTTGCGCTGTGCCTGCAGATCGGCGTGAACTACGCCAACGACTACTCGGACGGCATCCGCGGCACCGACGCCTTCCGGGTCGGGCCGGCCAGGCTCACCGGCTCCGGCCTGGTCGAGCCGAAGCGCGTGAGGCTCGTCGCGTTCATCTTCTTCGGCCTCGGTGCCCTCGCCGGCCTCTTCCTGGTGGTGACCTCGGGGCACTGGTGGCTGCTCGCCGTCGGCGCCGCCGCGATCGTCGCCGCCTGGTACTACACGGGCGGCAAGCGTCCGTACGGCTATGCGGGCCTCGGCGAGGTGTTCGTCTTCGTCTTCTTCGGGCTCGTGGCGACCGCTGGCACGACGTTCGTGCAGATCGGGAGCGTCTCCGCGAACGTGTGGATCATGGCGACGGCGATCGGCCTCTTCGCCTGCGCGGTGCTCATGGTCAACAACATCCGCGATATCGAGCAGGACCGCCTCGCGAGCAAGCGCACGCTCGCAGTGCTCGTCGGTCCGGTCGTGTCGCGATGGCTGTTCGGTGTCTTCACGCTGGCCCCGTTTGTCCTGGCGATCCTCTTCGCCATCGCGTACCGCAACGCGATCTTCACCTTCTTCGCCCTGCTGCTGGCGGCCCCGGCCGTGCTCATCGCGTCGACGGCGCGCAAGCCGCGCGAGCTCATCCTCGCGCTGATGCTGACGAGCTTCGCGACGCTGGCCTACGCCCTGCTGCTCGGCCTCGGCATCGTCTTCAGCGGGTACGTGCGCTAGTTGACGTTCGGTCGGGTGCTCTCGGGGGCATCCGGCTCGTCGGCGTGAGCTGAGGCGTCCGCCTGCTCGGGTGCGGTGAGCGCGTCTGGCAGCGCGTCTGCGTCTGGAGCTGCGTCGACGTCTGCCTCGGCAGCGGCGGTCGAGTTGGGACCCGCTTCGCCGTCGAGGGCCGCATCCTCGAGCTTGTCGTCCGCGGTGCGCGCGTCCTTGCGCTCGCTGAGGCGCTGCAGGTCGTCGCCCATCTTCTGGCGGGTGCTGCGCAGGAAGATCACCGAGATGCAGGCGCTGATGATGGCGCCGACAAGAGCTCCCGCGAGCCAGCTCCACTGCCAGGCAGGCAGGGCCAGCATGACAACCGCGAACGGGATCGCGAACGCGAGCAGTCTGATGACGGAGTAGACGAGCCAGGCGCGCTTCGAGTTCATCCCGCAATTCTACGAGCGAGGCGGATGCGCGCCTCACCGACTCCCTGAACGCCCGGTCTGCGCCCGGTCTGCGCCCGGCGCTCGCACCGAGCGCGGTTCGCGGAGGGCGAAGGCATCACCAGCTCGGGCGGAGGCAAGTCGCGTATCCTCGGGGGACCATGTCTCGCCTCCTCATTACTGCCGCAGTCATCG
Organism: Pseudoclavibacter sp. RFBG4; assembly: GCF_002931515.1. NCBI lineage: Bacteria > Bacillati > Actinomycetota > Actinomycetes > Micrococcales > Microbacteriaceae > Pseudoclavibacter > Pseudoclavibacter sp. RFBG4. The sequence goes on from NZ_PSYC01000007.1 coordinate 89,234, forward strand.
TCGTCGCGGTGACGATCTTCGCCGTGGTCGATTGCGCGATGACGGACGCAAAGCGCACGCGCGCACTCCCGAAGCCCGTCTGGGTCGTCGTCGTGCTGCTGGTCCCCGTCGTCGGACCCCTCCTCTGGCTCTTCTTCGGCAAGGTCCGCGGCAATGCGGTAGCCGCGAAGCCGGTGCAGACCACCCCGGACGATGACGAGACGTTCCTGCGCTCGATCGGCATCGAGTCCGACAGCGATGAGCGCATCCGCAAGCTCGAGGAGGAGCTGCAGGCGCTCGATGACGTCGACTTCCCGGCCGCGGCCCCAACTGGCCCGGTCTCGGAGGGTGGCGTCGCGACGGCCCTCGAGGACGCGAACGACGAGGCGTCGTCCGGTGAGAAGTCGGAGAAGTCCGCGAAGCCCGAGCCTGGCGGCAAGAAGCCCCGCAAGGGCCACGACAAGCCTGCCGCGGGCGACGACGAGCCCGGCGAGCACGAAGAGCCGATCGAGCACAAAGACGACTGGACTCAGGGCGACGGGTCGCCCCGTGCCTGAGCGGCACGCCCACACCGAAGCCTCCAACTCCCAGCGCCCCACAGCGGGCGCTGAGTCGCGTGCGCCCGCACCCGGGGCGAGCATGCCGCGCACCGGCAACCCGGCGGTCGACTTCAGCCTGCACTTCCTGGGTTCGCTCGTCCGCCTCGGCGTCACCGATCTTGTGGTCTGCCCCGGTTCCCGCTCACAGGCGCTCGCCCTCGTAGCGGCCGAGCTCGAGCGAGTCGGAGCGGTTCGCCTGCACGTTCGCATCGACGAGCGCTCGGCCGGCTTCTTCGCCCTCGGCCTGGCTGCGGAGACCGCCCGCGCGGTACCCATCATCACCACGTCGGGAACCGCCGTCGCCAACCTGCTCCCCGCCATGCTCGAGGCGTTCCACGCCGGAGTCCCGCTTGTCGCGGTCACCGCAGACCGGCCGGAGGAGCTGCTCGGCATCGGGGCGAACCAGGCCACGACGCAGCCCGGGATCTTCGGGCCCAACATCGTGCACGAGGCGATGGATGCGCCGACGGGGGCACCCGCGGAGTCGGCGGAGGCCGAGCGCCTCGCACTGCGCGCCGCATCCACGACCGGACCGCTGCAGCTGAACCTGGCCTTCCGCGACCCGCTGAGCGTCGCCGTCCCATCGCTCGAGGCCTGGGCCGAGGGCGTCGACCCGGGCGAAGCTCCCGTCGGCGACCGCGTCGCCGAGGTCAGCCAGGCCACCGATGCGGATGACGTCCTCGACGTCGACGCGGCCGAGTGGCAGCGCACGCTGGTCATCGCCGGGGCTGGCGCTGGCGCAGTGGCAGAGGAGGTCGCCCACGCCGGCGGCTGGCCGCTCATCGCCGAGGCGTCGAGCGGCTCGCGCTACGGCCGCAACCTCGTGCTCGCCTATCGACAGCTCCTCGGGGCGAGCTCCCCACGGCCAGATCTCCGGGATGCCATCACACGGGTCCTCGTGTTCGGACACCCGACGCTCAGCCGAGAGATTCCCCAGCTCATCGCCCGCGAGGGAGTGCACGCCGTCGTCGTCGGCTCGACGGGCGGCGAGCCCTACAACCCCGGCCGCGCCGTCGCTGCGCACGTCGAGGCCGTGCGTGTGCATCCCGTCTCAGCCGGCGACGCCGAGTCCCGGGCCGAGTCGCGCTCCTGGCTGCGCGAGTGGGTGCTCGCGAGTCGGGAGATTGTCGCGGCCTCGGCGGAGCAGCCGCCAGCGCCCGACATCGAGGCGTCGAGATCGAGCGACAAGGCCGTGCGCAGCCGATTCGCCAGGCAGGAACTCGCCGTCGCCCGCACGAAGGTCGACAGGCGGATGCTGGTCGAGGCCGTCTGGAGCGCCACCTGGCCCCACGACCGGCTCGTGCTCGGCGCATCCACCCTCATCAGGGTGCTTGATGCCCACGTGCCGGGCAAGCCCGTGCGAGTGCACTCGAATCGGGGACTCGCCGGCATTGACGGCACCGTCGCGACGACGCTCGGCGTCGCCGTGGGCAGCCAGCTCGCCGGCCCCGTCTCAGCCCAGGGTGGCGTGACGCGTGCGCTCATCGGCGACCTCACCTTGCTCCACGACGCCTCTTCGCTGCTCGTCGGGCAGGGTGGCGAGTGGTCGCCCCGCGTGCAGCTCATCGTCGGCAACGACGGCGGGGGCACGATCTTCGACGATCTCGAGGTGGCTCGCACGGCCGCCTCCGCCGCGCACGCACGGGTGCTGTACACGCCCACCGCTGTCGACCTCGAGTCGCTCGCGAGGGCCTACGGCTGGAGTTACCTGCGGGTCGAGACACGTGCCGAGCTGGAGCGCGCGCTCGTCTCTCGGGAGCACGAGCGCGTCCTCATCGAGGTGCCTCTGCAGCGAGGCTGAGTGAAATGTCAGGACATATGCTAGCCGTGCACTGTCCGGCCTGAGCAGCGGAGGAACGATGGCCCCCACATCCCCCAACCCCGAGACGCGCGCCGCCGCCGAGGGAGACATGAACTTCCACACCCGCAAGTGGGTGCGACCGGAGGACCTGAACGCGAACGGCACCCTCTTCGGTGGAAGCCTGCTGCGGTGGATCGACGAAGAGGCCGCGATCTACGCGATCATCCAGCTCGGCAACTACCGCTGCGTCACCAAGTACATTTCGGAGATCAACTTCGAGGCGTCCGCGCAGCAGGGCGACCTCATCGAGATGGGGCTCGTCGCGACGCACTTCGGTCGCACGTCGATGACGATGCGCGCCGTCGTGCGCAACATGATCACACGGCGCACGATCCTCTCGATCGAGAAGATCGTGTTCGTGAGCCTCGGCGATGACGGGCACCCCGTGCCGCACGGGTACTCGAGCATCACGTACGCGCGCGACCGGATGCCGACCACGCATCCGCAGACCGGCACGATCGCCGTTCCCCGCGTCGGCGAGTAGCGCCGCCGCTCCGAGCGGCGGCGGCGCTGCGGCAACGAGCTACTGGTTGCCGACCTGCTTGTCCGCCGCGTCGCGTGCGCCCTTGATCTGATCGGTGAACTTGTCGCCGGTCGCCTTCTGGGCGGCGTTCGCGACGCCGTCGAGGATCTTGTCGCTGATGTCCTCGGCCTTCTCGCTCTTGAGCGCCTCGGTGACTCGCGGGTCCTTGAGGAACTCCTGCGCCTTGCCGGTGATGTTCTCGATGCCCATGTGCTTCTCCTCTGCTGGGCGCCGCTTCCGCTCCGTCGCGAAAGCTGTTCGCGCGAGCAGAGCATAGCGTCGGTGGGTGGCGTTAGCCTGTTCTCATGCCTCACTTCACCACCGAAGACGCTGCAGTGCTGCGCGTCGATGAGAACTTCGATCTGGGTGCGCTCGACCCCCGCTCGACCCCTGGATTCACCGGCAAGAAAGCCGACGCCGCGACCCTGTTCACCGAGCACGACGACGAGATCGCGGAGCTCCAGGAGCGCATGTTCGCGAACTCGCGGGCGGGTCTCGAAGCGCCGTCCGTGCTGCTGCTCCTGCAAGGCATGGACACGTCCGGCAAGGGCGGAATCGTGCGTCACGTCATCGGGGGCGTCGACCCGCAGGGGGTGCAGATCGCCTCCTTCAAGGCGCCGACGGCCGAGGAACGCGAGCAGGACTTCCTCGTGCGCGTCCGCAAGCAGCTGCCCGCCGCCGGCAAGATCGGCGTCTTCGACCGCTCCCACTACGAGGACGTGCTCATCCAGCGGGTCCGCTCATTCGCGCCGCCGGAGGAGATCGAGCGCCGCTACGGTGCCATCGTCGACTTCGAGAACGAGCTCGCCGCATCCGGAACGAAGCTCATCAAGGTCATGCTGCACATCTCGAAACAAGAGCAGGGCGAGCGCCTCGCGGAGCGGCTCGAGCGCCCGGACAAGCACTGGAAGTTCAACCCGGGAGACATCGACGAGCGACTGCTCTGGGACCAGTACCAGGAGGCCTACGAGATCGCGTTGCAGCGCACATCGACGGAGACCTCGCCCTGGTACTGCGTGCCCGCCGATCGCAAGTGGTTCGCCCGCCTCGTGGTGAAGGGCCTCCTGCTCGATGCGCTGCGCGGCTTCGACCTGCAGTGGCCCGCCGCCGATTTCGACGTCGAGGCCGAGAAGCGGCGTCTCGCCGAGAGCGCGTAGCTCAGTCTGCGAGCTCGGGCGGCCAGACGACGCCGAACCGCTCGAAGACGACCTCGTGCTGCGGCGTGAACTCGCGACCGACCGCGGCCCGGGTGCGTTCCCAATAGCGCTGGTGCTCCCGGCGCCAGCTCTCGAGGCTCCGGTCGTCTTCACCCTCGTCGTAGGCGAAGGCCTCGTCGACGCTGTCGAAGGGGCCGACGCGCAGCTCCGTGCTGCGGATGACGACGACGGGCGTCCCTCGGCCATCGCACGCGATCCAGTGCGAGCCGATGCGGGGCAGCAGCTCGCCTTCCTCTGCGAACTCCTCGAGGAGCGCCGCGGTGGCGCGCTTCGGTCCGTGCGTCACCAGCGCAAGCAGCTCATCGGCGAGTTCGACGCTGTCGCCGAAGTTCTCGACCGAGTACTCGGGGGCGGCATCGGCGGCACCGGGGTTGGCGGCGCGGTAGGCGTCCCACATCGCGGCGGCCGCGGCGCGGTCGAGTTCAGGGAGATCCGTGCGGCCGAGGGCCGCGTTGCTGTTGGCTGCCTCTGTCATCGCGAGTCCTCCTCGTCCGGCCCGTCGGCGCTGTCGCCGCGGAGCGCTTCCACGATGGGTCGGAACTTCAGCTGCGTCTCCCGGTACTCGTCCGAGGCGTCCGAGGACGCCACGATGCCGCCGCCCGCGTACGCCGTGATCGACCCGTTCGCGTCGATCTCGGCACCGCGCAGCGCGACGGCCCACTCGCCGTCCCCACCAGCGCCCACCCAGCCCACTGGGCCGGCATAGCGCTGTCGGTCGAACGGCTCGAGGGCGAGGATCGCGTCGAGGGCCGTGGGTGTCGGGGTGCCGCCGACGGCCGCCGTCGGGTGGAGCGCATCCACGAGATCGAGCACCGTCACTCCCGCAGGCAGGGTGCCGCGGATATCGCTCGCGAGATGCCAGAGGTTCGGGAGCTTGAGCGTGAAGGGGGCGCGGCTGCTCGTCAGGCCCGTGCCCGGGTCCTCGTGCGTGTCGAGGGTCGCGAGTGAGGTGAGCGCGCTCTCGACGGCGAAACGGTGCTCTGCCAGGTTCTTCTCGCTGTGCCGCAGCCTCGCCTCGGCCCGCGCGTCTGCTTCCTCGTCGCTGCCGCGGGGTGCCGTGCCGGCGAGCACCCGCGCCGAGACCTGCCGCTCGAGCACACGCACGAGCGTCTCCGGGCTCGTCCCGGTGAGTCCGTCGACGGCGTAGGTCCAGCACTCGGGGTACGCCGAGGCGAGTCTCGCGAGCAGGCGGCGGCGGTCGGCGCCCTCCGGGAGGGAGCCGAGCTGCTCGCGCGCCAGCACGACCTTCGAGAGGTGACCGGTGTGGATGAGGTCGAGGGCACGGTCGATGGCGCGTCGGTGCTCGTCGCCCGACATCAGGCCGTCCGTGAGCGTGGCCGTGGCGTCGACGTCGCCGAGAGGTGCCACGTCGGGGAGGCGCGGCTCCGGGGCAGAGCCATCGGCGGTGATCGCCGTCACGAAGCACCGCGCACCTCGACGCCCCACGACGAGCTCGGGAACCTCGAGGATGCTGCGCGCCCCCGACTCGGCGGCGAACGCGAACGCGCCGAACGCGATGAGGCCAGAGCCCGTCACCTGGGCGGCATCGTCGATCTCGGCCGCCCCGACGACGTCCCGCCAGGCTGTGGCGGAGTCCGGGATTCGCGTCGCACCTGTGAACTCGCCGCGCCACGCGCTCCCCGTCGCGACGACTCCATCGCCGTGACGAAGCCACACGAGGGGGGAGGTCGACGACGCGAAACGGAGGAGATCGCCCGGATCGGGGACCTCGATCGTCCGTGCGCGCAGGCGGGGGAGGATCACAGCTGGCACGACGGCAAGACTATCCCCAGCAATCCACTGGAACACGGCCAGGGCGAGACGTGCGCCGCAACGTAGGATGATCTGGTGACAAAAGCCGACCTGAACAAGCGACCCGAGCAAGTGTCGTCGATGTTCGACCGTGTTTCCAAGAAATACGACGAGACGAACGACATCTTGAGCATGGGCAACGCAGCGCGTTGGCGCGTGCAGACGCGGCACGCCATCGCCCCGCAGCCCGGCGAGAAGATCCTCGACGTCGCAGCGGGCACGGGCACGGTCAGCAAGGTCCTCGCCGACGCGGGCGCCAAGGTCACCGCCCTCGACTTCTCCGCGGGCATGATCGAGGAGGGCAAGCGCATCCATGGCGCGAACCCGAACATCGACTTCGTGCAGGGCGACGCCACCAAGCTTCCTTTCGACGACAACACCTTCGACGCGTCGACGGTGAGCTTCGGCCTGCGCAACGTGCAGCAGCCGAAGGTCGCGCTCCAGGAGATGCTGCGCGTCACGAAGCCGGGCGGGCGCCTCGTCATCGCCGAGTTCTCCACGCCGCCGCAGGCCCTCATCCGCACGGGATACCGCGCGTACATGCAGATCGCGATGCCGACCATCGTGAAGCTCGTGAGCAGCGACCCCGAGGCGTACACCTACCTGAACGAGTCGATCATCGCCTGGCCCGCACAGCGTGAGCTGGCGTCCTGGCTGCGCGAGGCGGGCTTCGAGCGGGTCAAGTACCGCAACCTCACCGCCGGTGTGGTCGCCCTGCACAAGGGATTCGTCCCGCTCGCCGACTCCGGCAGCGTCCCGAGCTAGGGAGCAGCAAGCCAGCAGGAACCCGGCAGGGCGCCGGCCTGAACCCCCAACCAAGTTCGCCAGAGGGCACCCCTCGAGCGGAGAACCTGAACCACCAGGAGACATGAGCGTGGAGCTCCCCAAGACCGAACAGCGCCGGAAGGCGCGAAGCACTGTGGTGCCGGGCGGAACCGACGACCTCTTCGACGGTCCGAACTCCGACGTGCTGCGCGAGCGCCTGGACGCCGGATTGGCCGCGGTCGAGACCCGCCTCCGCGACGAAGTCCAGTACGCCGACGAGATCGCCGACGTCACCGCCCGATACCTCCTCAACGCCGGCGGCAAGCGCCTGCGTCCCATGCTCACCGTGCTCGCCTCGCAGTTCGGCGACACCCCCGGTTCGGACGAGGTCATCACCGCGGCTGCCGCGGTCGAGCTCACCCATCTCGCCTCGCTGTACCACGACGACGTCATGGACGAGGCGGAGCTGCGTCGAGGCGTTGCCGCCGCGCACCTGCAGTGGGGCAACTCCATCGCGATCCTCGCCGGCGACCTGCTGTTCGCCCGCTCGAGCCTCCTGTTCTCGGAGCTCGGCCTGCGCGCCGTGCGCCTGCAGGCGACGATCTTCGAGCGGCTCGTGCTCGGCCAGATGCGCGAGACGACGGGGCCGGCCGCGGATGTGGACCGCATCGACCACTACGTCGGGGTCCTCGCGGACAAGACCGGTTCGCTCATCTCCGCTGCAGCCCAGTTCGGCGCGATCGTGTCCGGCGCACCGGAGTCCGTCGTCTCGGCGCTCGCCGAGTACGGTGAGCGCGTCGGCGTCGCCTTCCAGCTCGCCGACGACGTCATCGACCTGCAGCAGAACCCGGACGCGACGGGGAAGCTGGCCGGCACGGATCTGCGAGCCGGCGTCGAGACGCTGCCCGTGCTGCTGCTCGAGCGCCAGGCCGCGACCGACGAGGTGAGCCGCGACCTGCTGGAACGTATCCGGTCCAGGGTCGCCGGCGTCAACGAGCAGCCCGAGGAGACTCGCGCGAGCGAGGAGGAGATCTCGGGCATCATCCGCGAGCTCCGTGAGCACCGCGTGACGCAGTTGACGGTCGACGAGGCCCAGAACTGGGTGACGCTCGCCGTCGAGGCGCTGCGGCCGGTCAAGGCCGGCCCCGCGAAGAACGCCCTCGAGCGCTTCGCCGCAGAGGTCGTCAGCCGCGACCGCTGACCGAGCCGTTCGCGAGACAGCTCACCCCCTGACCCCTTCTCTGGAGGACATGTGACCACGCTCCGCCTTGCCATCGTCGGCGCAGGACCAGCCGGTATCTACGCGGCAGACATCCTGCAGAAGATGGAGCGGCAGTTCGATCTCTCGATCGACCTGTTCGACAAGCTGCCGGCGCCGTACGGTCTCGTCCGGTATGGCGTGGCCCCTGACCACCCCCGCATCAAGGGCATCATCAACGCCCTCCGCGAGGTGCTCGAGTCGGGTGTCATGCGGGTCTTCGGTGGGGTCGAGTTCGGCAAGGACATCACGCTCGACGACCTCAAGCAGCATTACCACGCGGTGATCTTCTCGACCGGCGCCATCCGCGACGCCTCCCTCGACATCCCCGGCATCGAGGCCCACGGCAGCTTCGGTGCAGCCGACTTCGTGAACTGGTATGACGGGCACCCCGACGTGCCGCGCACCTGGCCGCTCGAGGCGCGGGAGATCGCTGTCATCGGGAACGGCAACGTCGCGCTCGACGTGGCCCGCATGCTCGCGAAGCACCCCAAGGACCTCCTGTCCACCGAGGTGCCGCAGAACGTCGTCGACGGGCTCGAGGCGAGCCCCGTGACCGATGTGCACGTGTTCGGGCGTCGAGGGCCCGCGCAGGTGAAGTTCACGCCCCTGGAGCTGCGCGAGCTGGGGGAGATCCCTGACGTCGACATCATCGTCGACGAGGGCGACTTCGATCGTGACCCAGCCGCGGCCGAGCTCGCGAAGACCAACAAGCAGCTCATGGTCATCGGCCGGATCATGGGCAAGTGGCGGGGCGAGCGCGAGCTCACCGCATCGCGGCGCCTGCACCTCCACTTCTACTCGAAGCCGGATGCGGTGCTCACCGAGGAGGGGCCAGAGGGAGAGCGCGTGCGCGCGATCCGCATCGAGCGGACGGAGCCCGACGCCGAGGGTGGCGTGCGGGGCACCGGCGAGTTCATCGAGCACCCGGTGCAGGCCGTCTACCGGGCCATCGGGTACTTCGGCTCGCCGCTCCCCGGGGTCCCCTTCGACGAGCACCACGGCGTCATCCCGAACCACGAGGGTCAGGTGTGGGACGACGACAACCAGCAGGTCAACGGCATGTACGCGACCGGGTGGATCAAGCGCGGCCCCATCGGCCTCATCGGGCACACGAAGTCGGATGCGCTCGAGACCGTCACGCACCTCGTCGCCGACCAGGGCAACTGGTGGACTCCGGCCGACCCGAGCGAGGCCTCCATCGTCGAGCTTCTCGAATCACGTGATGTGCGGTTCACTGATCTCGAGGGTTGGCGCCGCCTGGATGCACACGAGCTCGCGCTCGGCGAGGCGGCTGGTCGCGAGCGCATCAAGGTCGTTGACCGCGAAGAGATGACGCGCATTTCCCGCGGCGAATAGGGGTTCGGCTCCCTGTCGGCGAACAGGGGAGTTCTCCCCATCGCGGAATGACGGTTCACCTCGTACGCTCGGAGTACGCGCAGAGAGCGGAAGAAATTCCCGGGCCTGAAACGGTCCGGGGCACCGACTTCAGCCGGCGGTTGAGCCGCGTCGCATTGGTCGTTCTGACCGCGGCGCGAAACTGGGGGAGCTCGCCGTCGGCTGAAGACCCTTTCGAGTGGTTTCCTACTGGATGACGCTCGTCAGACGGGCGACGTTGTCGAGCGCGCGCGTGAGGATCGGTCGCTGCCGCCATTCGTCGAGGGTGAGCTCGTAGCTGCGCTGCCGGTACCCGTTCTCGACCTCGCGCATCCGGTTCACGAACTCCTCGCCGTGCACCATGAGCATGAGCTCGGCGTTGAGCGTGAAGGAGCGCATGTCCATGTTGCTGGAGCCGATGAGCGTGACGGAGTCGTCGAAGGTGATGTGCTTCGAGTGGAGGATGTACGGGCGCCGGTACAGCATGATCTTCACCCCGGCCCTGAGGAGCGCCTCGTAGTAGGAGCGCTGCGCGTGGAAGACGAAGAACTGGTCGGCGATCTCGCCGACGAAGAGCTCGACGCTCACTCCTCGCTGCACGGCCGTCGTGATGGCGTACATGAGCGAGTCGTCCGGTACGAAGTAGGGGCTGACGATGACGATGCGCTCTCGGGCCGCGTAGAGCAGCTGGTTGAAGAGGCGGAGGTTGTTCTCGTTCTCGTAGCCTGGCCCACTCGGCACGAGCTGGCAGGGGAAGACGTCTTCCTGGTCGCCCGCTTCGATCTCCGCTTCCGCTTCGTCGGGCTCGGGGGTGACGGGGTCGTTCTCGAAGACGTCGGTGAGCAGCTCCTCCGTCTCGGCGTACCAGTCGGAGATGAAGACGGCGTTGACTCCCGTCACCATGGGGCCCTCCATGCGGAGCATGAGGTCTTTCCATCTGAGGGCGTCGGTGCCGGGCTTGGGGCCACGGTGGTAGTCGCGGGAGATGAGGTTCTGCGAGCCGAGGTAGGCGGTGCGTCCGTCGACGACGAGGAGCTTGCGGTGGTTGCGCAGGTCGACGCGCTGCATGCCGCCCTCCCACGGGTACAGCGAGAGCATGCGGTGCCAGTCGGCGCCGATCTCGGTGAGGCGCTGCTTCATCCTCTTGTAGCCCCGGTACCGCATGGAGCCGATGTGGTCGAACAGCACCCGCACCTTCACGCCGCGTTGCACGGCGCGTTCGAGGGCGTCGAAGAACGGGGCGGTGGCGTCGTCGTGGCTCATGGCGTAGAAGAGCACGTTGACGTAGCTCTCCGCCTGGTCGATCTCCCGAGCCATGCGCCTGATGGAGCGGTTGTAGCTGCCGTGGAGCTCGAGGCGGTTGCCGTCGGCGAGGGGGATCGCGGTGAGGTGCTCACCGAGCTTCGTGACCTGCTCGAACCAGGAGGGGTGCGTGATGGCGCGCTCCGCCGGGGCGATCTGGTCGGTGGCGTCGCGGATGATGCCGTCGACCTGCGCCTGCATGCGTCTCCGCCTCGTGGGCAGCTGGTTGGTGCCGAACAGGAAGAACAGGATCACCCCGGCGTAGGGGATGAGGACGATCGTGATGATCCAGGCGAGCGCCGTCGTCGGCCGTCGATTGCGGGGGATGACCACCACTGCCGTGACGATGATGAGCACGTAGATGGTGGCGACGAGCCCGAACCAGAACCCGGTCAGACCGAGTTCCGGGTACCACGGCATGAGCGCCCCGACGGCCGTGCTCGGGTCGTAGCCGGCGCGGCCGCCTGCGACCCCGGGCGGCACTATCGGCGGTTGACGAACTGGAGGTCGACCTCGACGTCGGCGGCCTTGAGCAGAGCCATGGTGGCCTGCAGGTCGTCGCGGCTCTTCGAGGAGACGCGGAGCTCGTCGCCCTGGATCTGCGCCTTGACGCCCTTGGGGCCCTCGTCGCGGATGAGCTTGGTGAGCTTCTTCGCGCTCGGCTGGTCGATGCCCTCCTTGAGGGAGGCCTCGATGCGGTACTCCTTGCCGGAGGCGTAGGGCTCACCGACATCGAGCGTCTTCAGCGAGAAGCCGCGCTTGATGAACTTGGTCTGCAGGACATCGAGCACCGCCTTCACGCGCTCTTCACTGGAAGCCTTGAGGAGGAGCTTCTCGCCAGACCAATCGACCGAGGCGCCAACGCCCTTGAAGTCGTAGCGCGTCTCGAGCTCCTTCTGCGCTTGGTTGACGGCGTTGTCCGCCTCCATCTTGTCGACCTTGTTAACGACGTCAAACGAGGAATCTGCCATGCCGTCCATGGTAGCGAGGCCCGCCGACAATCTCGCGAGCATGGCGGTTCGTCGGGTCGTTTCGACAAACCGGGTGGAAGTCGGTAGTCTCTAGCCTGCACGTTTGCGCTTCGCGCTGTGCACTGGCGAGTTACCCAAGCGGCCAAAGGGATCTGACTGTAAATCAGACTGCTCAGCATTCGGGGGTTCGAATCCCTCACTCGCCACGAACACCATGACGCGAGACATCTTCGAGATGTCTCGCGTCATTTGCGTCTCCGGGACCATCCCCATCCC
>NZ_PSYC01000036.1:0-95164 GCF_002931515.1 Pseudoclavibacter sp. RFBG4
GACCCGCGGCGGGGTTGGGACTTCATCTCGACCGGGCACGGGGACGTGCCGTGGGAGGACTGCTTCCGCATGTTGAACGCGATCGGCTACGAGGGTCCGTTGTCGGTGGAGTGGGAGGACGCGGGCATGGACCGTCTCGTGGGTGCTCCCGAGGCGTTGGGGTTCGTGCGCAAGCTCTCGACGTATCGCCCATCGGAGGCGGCGTTCGACTCGGCCTTCTCCACGAAGCAGGACTAGCCAGCAAGCAGGACGAGTCAGCCCGGATTAGCCCTCTGCGAGGTCGTCGAGGATGAGGGAGAGCCGGTACGGCACGACCTCGGAGAGCGAGACGGTCGTGCTCGTCCGGGTGACCCCGGGCAGCTCGAGCATGGCGCGCGTCACTCGATGCAGGTCGCTGGTGTCCTTCGCGACGACACGCACCAGCAGGTCGGCATCGCCGGTCGTCGAGTGCACCTCCACGACCTGGGCCATCTCGCCGAGTCGCTCGTAGGCCTCGTCGGCGGCGTTCTGGCTGAGGGAGAGCGCGACGAAGGCCGTCAGCGGATAGCCGAGGGCGGCGGCGCTGAGGCGGGTGCTCTCCGGCGAGAGCATCCCCTCGTCGGCGAGCCTCGAGAGGCGAGCGTGCACGGTGTTCCGGGCGACGCCGAGCTCTCTCGAGAGGGCGAGCACGGAGGCGCCGGGGAGTCGGTCGAGCGTGCGGATGATGCGGGCGTCAAGGGCGTCGAAGCCGCGATGATTGGGCAAATATCCTCCTCCGGTGCGCGAGGCGTGCAAACTGCGCAGCCTGCGGAGCTTGTCTTGCGCAGACTACCCGCGGACGACATGCTCTGCGCATGCCTGAACTCGTCGCGCCTCCACGCCACCGTGCTCTCGACGACATCGCCGGCCTCGCCGTCGGAGTGCTGGTCATCTCGTTCGGGCTCTTCCTCCTCAAGTCGGGCGGCCTCGTCACGGGCGGGACCGCCGGCCTGGCGCTGCTGCTCGGGTACGTGCTGCCCGTTCCGTTCGGGGTCATCTTCGTCGTCGTGAACCTGCCGTTCTTCGCGCTCGCAGCTCGAGGCAAGGGCTGGCGGTTCGTCGTGAGGAGTCTCGTCTCGATCGCGCTCGTCTCCGTGTTGACCTCGCTGCACGCATCCATCGCGGGGGTGGGGCCTCTCGAGCTGCCTTCCGTCTACGCGGCGGTGCTCGGCAACGTCCTGTGCGGCGTCGGGCTGCTCATCCTGTTCAGACACAACTCGAGCCTCGGCGGATTCACCGTCGTCGCACTCGTCGCGCAGGAGAAGTTCGGCGTGCGGGCCGGCTACGTGCTGCTGGCACTCGACCTGCTGGTGGTGCTTGCCTCCTTCACCGTCCTCGACCCGTCGCAGGTGCTCATCTCGGCACTCGGGGCCGGGGTGCTGAGCCTCATCATCATGCTCAACCACCGGCCGGGCAGGTACCGGGCGTCTTGACCTCAGGTGCCCGTCGCGGGCCGTGCATGCAGTGATGGGCACCAATCTCCCCCGAGATTGGTGCCCATCGTCCCCTGCCGCGGTCGCCAGGTGAGGAGTGCAGTTGGGCGTCGTCCCCCGATGACGCCCACCCGAGTTGATTCGGGCTGCAGTTTCTCGAACCCGGCGTTACGCGCCGGCGAGGGGAGTATTTGGTTGCTCTCTGTTCCGTTTCGCATCTCGAACCGCAGCTCGAGGCCTCACGGATGTGGTGACTGTGCCGCCGAAGACGGCTTCACTTCCGTGAGGTTGCCCGGACGGTGCTCATTTCGCTCACCACATGAACGAAGCTAACACGGCGGTGGCGGATGAACGCGCGCATCGGGGGTCGCTAATGAACCGTTTAGTCCATTCGCATCGTCCACATGCCTTCTGGTCGGTGTGCTCGCGAATCGACGTCGGATCTGGGAATTCGCCGGGAACGCGAACGGCCGATCCAGCCAGCGAAAACGGAATCGGCATTCCGTGCCGCTGTCCTCGAACCTGCGTCGCACCTCACGGTGCTGGATGCGTCGGTGTCGATCGGTGTGCTCGGATCGTGTTTCATGAGGCTATGCATCTCGATCCCGCACAGGCACTCGAAGGCCGCCAGGTCTCTCTCCAGCCGGCGAGCGCGGCAGGCTGGTCGGAACTCGGCGATGTCCTCTGCGTGCCAGAGGTGTTCGCCTCCGGATGGGGTGGGGGTCCAGCTGGGATGCCCGACCGTCGAGACTGGGGTGACTGGGTGGAGAACTACACACCGGGGCCTCGGAGCGGCTGCACCTACGTCGTCAGAGTCAACGGCGGGCCGCAGCACGGGCGCGCCGTCGGCACGACGTCGATCGGTCGCGTCGACCTGGCCAGGGAGTCGGCGGAGATCGGGTGGACCGCCTACGCGCCAGCCGTGTGGGGGACTGTCGTGAACCCGGCCACGAAGCTGGTGCTCCTCGAACACCTCTTCGGGGTGGGCTTCGGGCGAGTCGAGTTCAGTGTCGACAACCGCAACGAACGTTCGCAGGCGGCGGTCGCCAAACTGGGCGCATCCCGGGAGGGGGTGCTGCGGCGGCACCAGGTCCGCGCGGACGGCACCTGGCGAGACACGGTCCGCTTCTCCGTCATCGAGTCTGAGTGGCCGGCAGTGCGCGAGCAGCTGCGTGCGCGCGTCGAGGCCGGGGCGGCGCTGGTGGGCGAGGCGGGTCCACTCGACGGAAGATCAGCCCGCTGAAAGAGATCGAGGAGCTCGCCTCAGCGTGTCCGTGAGCAGACGTGGTTCCATGGACCCATGACGACTCCTGTGTACACCGCAATTGCCCACGCTTCCGGTGGTGGCCGCGACGGCCACGTGCGTTCGGAAGACGACCGCATCGATCTCGACACGCGTCCCCCGAAGGAGATGGGTGGCAGCGGAGAGGGCACCAACCCTGAAGAGCTCTTCGCCGCCGGATACTCGGCCTGCTTCCTTGGCGCCTTCCACGCCGCAGGAAAGCAGCTCGGCAAGGACACGAAGGACGCCGCCGTCTCCACCTCGGTGGGAATCGGCAAGCGCGAGCCCACTGGCTTCGAGCTCTCGGTGGTCCACGACGTCTACGCGCCGAACCTGTCGAGCGAGGAGACCCAAGAGGTCGCTCGCATCGCGCACGAAGACATCTGCCCCTACTCGCACGCCACCCGCGGCAACGTCGACGTGCAGATCAACGTCGTCAGCTGATGACGGAGTTGAACGAACAGTCGCATCCGGATGACCGGGTCACGCGAGCCGAGCTCGCGGGCATCGTCGACCACACGCTGCTGAAGACCGACGCGACCCCGGGACAGGTGGCAGCCCTCCTCGAGGAGGCCAAGGCCCTGAAGGCGTTCTCCATCTGCGTCTCGCCCAACATGCTCCCCGTGCAGGGAGATCCGGGCGAGGTGAAGATCGCGACCGTCGTCGGGTTCCCCTCTGGGAAGCACCACTCTGCGATCAAGGCCGCAGAGGCGGCGAGGGCCGTCGCCGACGGTGCCGACGAGCTCGACATGGTCATCGACATCGGCATGCTCAAGGCTGGCCGGGCCGACCTCGTGCAGGCGGACGTCGCCGCGGTCCGAGAGGCAGCCCCTTCCGCACTCCTCAAGGTCATCATCGAGTCCGCAGCGCTGACCGACGACGAGATCGTCGCGGCCTGCCAGGCTTCCGAGGCTGCGGGGGCCGACTACGTGAAGACGTCGACGGGCTTCTCTGCCGCTGGTGGAGCATCCACCCATGCCGTCGCGCTCATGCGCGCCACCGTTGGCGAACGGCTCGGCGTGAAGGCGTCCGGCGGTATCCGCTCGACGGCGGATGCGCTTGCCATGGTCGAAGCCGGCGCCTCACGCCTCGGCCTCTCCGGAACGGCAGCTGTGCTGGACGGCCTCAGCAGCTAGAAAACCGGCCTTCCGGGTTCCCATTCGGCGGCCCGGAACGCTGAACGTGCGAGGAACGCATGCCCTCAGGGCATGCGTTCTTCGTCGCTGTGCCTCGAGCTCGCGCGCTGGTCAGGCTGCGCTCGTTCAGGCGGTGCGTGGCGTGAGGTGCCGGTGCACGGCCTCATGGATGCCCTCGATGTCGCCCTGCTCGGTGAGGCGCACCAGTTCTTCGTGGTGGGTGCTGAAGTCACCGAGCGCGGGGTGCGCGCCGACTGCGTGCGAGGTGCAGATGAGCGACTCGGTCGCGATGGTCGAGTACGCCCGGGAGAGGCGCGAGTTGCCTGCGCTCTCCACGAATCTCCGGTGGAAGGCGTGGTCGAGGCGGAGTGCTCGGACCTCGTCGCCGGCATCGGCGGCCTCGTGCAGCTCCGCCACGACGGAGGACAGGGCTGAGGCGATGCTCGCCCGCTCGGCGGAGGGCTTGGCCGCGATGACAGCGGCGGCCGCGCACTCGAGCACCTCCCTGGCCGCGAAGATCTCCGCGGCGTCCTCGTCGGTGAGCTCGCGGACGAAGACGCCACGATTGCGGCGGCTCTCGAGCAGGCCCTCCTGGACGAGTCGCTGCAGGGCCTCACGGACCGGCCCGCGCGAGACCTCGTAGTCAGCGGCGATGCGCGCCTCGTTCAGTTGCGCACCTGGCGCGAACGAGCCGTCGATGACCTGCTCTCGGAGATGGTCGGCGATGATCGCCGAGGTCTGCTGGCTCTGGAGGCCAAGCGTGGCTGCTGCGCTCATGGGGTGCGTCCTCAGCTGTGGAGCTGGCCCGAGTGGGCCGCGTGGTCGACATGGGTGGCCGGCTCGACCTGGAAGGTGCTGTGGCTCGTCTCGAAATGCTCCTTGAGGCACGCGTCGAGCTCGCACAGCACCGCGTCGAGGCCCCGCTCGTCGAGCGTCTCCGGGGCGACGACGACGTGAGCGGAGAACATGGGGACGCCGGAAGTGATGGTCCACGCGTGCACGTCGTGCACATCCACGACCCCAGGCACGGACCGGAGGTGCCTGCGAGTCGCGTCGAGGTCGACGTTCTTCGGGGTGGCTTCCATGAGCACGTCCACGACCTCGCGGAGCAGGCTGATGGCCCTCGGGAAGATGAGGACGGCGATGAGGATCGACGCGATCTGGTCGGCGACCATCCACCCCGTCACCCAGATGACGATGGCCGCGATGATGACGGCCACCGAGCCGAGGAGATCGCCGAGGACCTCAAGGTACGCGCCGCGCACGTTGAGGCTCTCCTTCTGGCCCGATCGCAGCACGAGGAGCGAGACGAGGTTCGCGACGGCGCCGATGACCGCCGCGGCGAGCATGATGCCGGACTCGACCTCGACCTCCTGCCCGAATCGGCGGATCGCCTCGATGAAGATCGTGACGGCGATGACGCCGAGGATGAGTCCGTTGATGAGTGCCGCCAGTACCTCCGCTCGCTGGAAGCCGAAGGTGCGGCGGGAGGATGCGGGGAGTGTCGCCACGTAGCTGGCGAGGAGCGCGACGGTGACGCCGGCCGCGTCCGTGAGCATGTGGCCGGCGTCGGCGAGCAGGGAGAGCGAGTTCGAGGCGAAGGCTCCGACGATCTGCACGAGGAAGACGCTCGCCGTGATGGCGAGGACGATGATGAGCTTCTTGCGGTGCTTGCCCGTGGCCGTCGTGTGGTCACCGAGCCCGTGGCTGTGCCCGTGGTCCTCGTGGAGCTCGGAGGAGCGTTCGACGCACGGATGCGTCGGGCTGAAGGCCTCGCCGCCGTCGTGGTCGTGCGCCGGCTGATCGCCGTCGTGGCGGTGGCCCTCGGCAGGCTCGGTGGGGTTCGACATGTGTCCAGGCTAGCCCGGCTGTCGATTGTTGACAATCTTCAATCCTGGGACGGTGGCGGGGAGTATCGGTCCCGAGCCACGCCTGGCGCGTATTTCTCGCGACACGGAGCCAGCGCTAGGCTCCTGGCATGTCCTCATCGAGCGAAGCCCCCGCAGTCAGGAACGAGCACGTCGATGGCGTCGAGTCCCCCGCATCCGCTCGCGACGTGCAGGTCCAGCACACGTCGGACGACGCAGCGCTGCGCCGGCTGACCTCGATTCGCGGCAGCATCGACAACATCGATGCCGCGCTGGTGCACATGCTCGCCGAGCGCTTCAAATTCACGACCCTCGTCGGCGAGCTGAAGGCGGAGCACGGCCTGCCACCCGCAGATCCCGACCGTGAGCGACGCCAGATCCTCCGCCTTCGCCAGCTCGCGGAGGAGGCGCACCTCGACCCCGAGTTCGCGGAGACGTTCATCAACTTCGTCATCGCCGAGGTGATCCGCCACCACGAACGCATCGCCGAGCAGAACTAGGCGATCGGCCCGCCCGCCTTCCCGCTTCCGGCTTTCGGCTTCCTGGGGAAGGCGCGGGCGCCCTAGCGGGTCGCGAGAGCGTCGGCCATGCGCCGGATGATCTCCTCGATCACCGGCTTCGGGGTGGCGAACACGATGCGCACGTACTGTTCGAAACCGGACCCGCAGGACGCGCCTGCGGTCAGGGTGACGCCGGCGTTGTCGAGGAAGAACTTCGCGGGTGAGCCATCGATGCCGAGGGCTGACACGTCGAGCCAGGCCACGTAGGTCGATTCGGGCACGATGGCGCGCACGCCGGGCAGGAGTTCGGCAACCAGCCGGAAGAGCAGGTCGCGGTTCTCGACGAGCGCCGCGTTCACCTCGTCGAGCCAGCCGTCGCTGTCGCTGTACGCGGCCTCGGCGGCGAACGCACCCAGGATCGACGAGCCCCACACGACTCCGAAGCCGAACGTGCGGTAGTGCTCGAGGTCGTCGTCGTTGGTGAAGATGATCTGCGCGGACTTCAGGCCCGCGACGTTCCACGCCTTCGAGGCCGCCGTCGAGGTCACCGAGTGGCGGGCCGCTTCGGCCGAGACGGACGCGTACGGGATGTGCTGCGGCCCGTCGAGGGTGAGCGGCGCCCAGATCTCGTCCGCGAAGACGCGGCCGCCGCCGCGCTCGACGATGTCGGCGAGGCGGAGCAGCTCGTCTCTCGTGTAGACGGCGCCCGTCGGGTTATGCGGGTTGACGAGCACCACGTTGGCCGGCCCGTTCGCGAAGGCACGCTCGATGCCCTCGAAGTCGAGCGTCCAGCGCTCGTCTTCGATCACTCCCGCCACCTCGATCGTCTCGCGCCCCTGCAACGCGTCGGTCACGAGGAACGGCATGTACGCGGGCGTCGGCACGATGATCGGGGAGTCCGGAGCCGTGAAATGGCGGACGAACACGTCGAAGGCGCCCATGACATCGGCGATGTGGTGGATGCGCTCGGGCTCCACCGCCCAGCCGTAGCGTCGCTCGAAGAACGCGGATGCGGCCGTCGCCGTGCGCGCCCAGGTGGGTGGGGCGAGGTAGCCGAGCTCGTCCTTCTCGACGGCTCCGAGGATCGCCTGCCGCACGTTCGACGCCGTCCCGAAGTCCATCTCCGCGACCCACGCGCCGATGGTGCCCTCGTTGAGGCTCCACTTTCGGCTGTCGGGGCGGGCCAGCTCCGCGCGGGTGACGGCGTCGAAGCGCCTCGTGGTCTCGGTGCTGCTTGTCGGCGAGGGCATGTGGGAAACGTAACCACGCAAACGCTCGAGCCCCCTCGCGTATTTCCAAAGGTTTCGCCGCGGCTCCACAAGCTGACGCGAGTTCCGTACGTTGACCCTGTGGCCATTGAAGAGCGAAACGAACAGACCTTTGCGACCAGGCAGATCCACGCCGGCGCGGTCGTCGACAGCGACGTCGGCGCACGCGTGACCCCGATCTACCAGAGCGCCGGGTACGTCTTCCCGTCCTACGACGAGGCCGAGGCCCGATTCTCCGGAGAGAGCGTCGGGCGCGCCTATTCGCGCGGCGACAACCCGACGAACGTCGTCGCGGGGAAGCGCATCGCGAACCTTGAAGGCGGGCGGAACGGGCTCGTCGTGTCGAGCGGGCAGGCGGCCATCGCCATGACCCTGTTCTCGCTGGCCGCCTCCGGTGACCACATCCTCTCGACGGCGAGCCTCTACGGGGGCACCCGGCAGCTGTTCGACGGCAGCCTCACCCGGCAGGGCCTGAACTTCGAGTTCCTCCGCGCGGATGCGAGCGAGGAGGAGTGGCTCGCGCGCATCCGCCCCGAGACTCGGGCCGTGTACACGGAGTCGATCCCCAACCCGAAGAACGACGTCGTCGACCTCGAGCTGCTCGGGCGTGTAGCCGCCAAGGCCGGGGTGCCGCTCATCGTCGACAACACGGTCGCGACCCCCTACCTCTGTCGCCCCATCGAGTGGGGCGCCGACATCGTCATCCATTCCACCTCGAAGTGGCTCTCGGGTCATGGCTCGGTCATCGGCGGCGTCATCGTCGACGCAGGGAAGTTCGACTGGGCTGCCAACTCCGAGCGGTTCCCGCACTTCACGAAGGGGTCGTTCGAGGGGGCCCCGTCGTTCATCGAGCGCTACGGCGCCGACACGTTCATGAGCTACGTGAAGTCGGTCACGGTTCTCGACTACGGACCCACGGTGCCGCCGACGAGCACGTTCCTGCTGCTGCACGGCATCGAGACGCTCTCGTTGCGCATGGAGCGCCACGTCGCGAACGCGCAGCGCGTCGCCGAATGGCTGGAGGCTCGACCCGAGGTCGCCTCGGTCGACTACTCGGGGCTGCCATCGAACGAGTACCACACCCTCGCCCAGAAGTACCTGCCGGACGGTGCTGGCTCCGTCGTCTCGTTCGACCTTCCCGGTGGCCCGGATGCGGCGCGCAAGTTCGTGGAGGCCCTCGACTTGGTCAGCCACATGACGCATATCGGCGACGTGCGATCGCTGGCGCTGCACATGGAGTCGACGATCTTCAAGCGCTCCTCGCAGGAGCAGCGTGACGAGGCCGGTGTGACTCCAGGACTCATCCGCCTGTCGATCGGCATCGAGGGGATCGAGGACATCCTCGCCGACCTCGAGCGCGGCCTCGAGGCGACGCGGTCCTAGCAGGCGCGGCCCTAGGCTGCACGGTCCTGGGCGGCATGACCTCTGCCTGGCGCGGCCCTGGGTGGGACGGCTCCGGGTCGTCGGCGTCGCGCGCGTGCGGCTCGCGCCGGGTGAGCTTGCGGGGTTTCTGCGTTCCTGATGGGTTTTGGCGCTGGGCGTGATGGGTTTCGGTGACTGGTCATGGGTTTTTTCCCATCACGGTCGCGGAAACCCATCACGCGCATCCGGGTATCTCGCAGGTGCCCCGGGAGAGGAGCGTGCAGGATGCGGATGCGCTCACCGCGCCGCGCGAGCCCGGTGCCGGCGGACTGCGGCCCGGTTGGCGCAGCGCACCGAGCAGTACCGTTGGCGCCCGTTGCGGGTGACGTCGACGACCACGTTGCGGCACGCATCGCCCTCGTCGAGGCCGGCCGCGCACCGGCCGAGGCGGTGCATGCCTCGCGTCGTGAGGTGCAGGGCGGTGCCGACGGTGATGACGGCGAGCAGTATGTCCGGCAGCGACATGTTCCAGTCGCGGTAGTGGAGGTGCCAGCCTTCGTTGTCGTGGTTGGTGAGGCGCGGATAGGCGGTCGCCGAGGCCATGAGGGTGTTGAGGACCTCGGCGCGCAGTTCGTCACTCGGGGCATCCACGACTCCGAGCCACTCGTCGATCACGGCTCGGGTGCGCGCGTGGTCCTCGGCTTCTGGCGGAAAGGGCATGGTCATCCCGTGCTCTCGGGTGCGAGCGAGGAGCGCGGGGCGGTCCGCTGGCCAGTCGTTGGCCAGTGAAGCGGCCAGGACGACGGCGTACTCACCGTAAGGGTTGAGATGCATAAGGCTATTACACCAGGCTCGATGGCATGAAGAAACTCACGCCAGCAGATGACTTCGCCACGCGCCCCATCGCGCTCCCCACCGCCGTGCAGGCGCCCACCCAAGCAGTCGCCGACAGTGGGTCGACGTGCGTCGAGCACGGGTGGGTCACCGCATCCCGGCACGCGACGTCGCTCGGCACGATCATCTACAGCGCCTGCGCGAGCTGTGGCACGCACCGGGCGGAACTCCTCGAGCCGCGCGACTTCTTTCCCACGCCCATCTCTCACGGGGTCGGCGCGCGCCCCGTAGATCGCTCCTAGGCTCGGGGAGGTGCCGTGGAGGGCGGGCGCCGTCCGGATGCCCGGAGTCACATGCACGGCCACGGATGCGTCACATCCATCTCTCGGATGACGAAGTTCACCACTTCGGATGACGCGATAGACCCGGTCCAACAAGTAGTGTCGCTCACGTGCACCCCCGTCGAGCACTGACCTTCGTCGCCCTCAGCGTGCTCTCCGTGACCTCGCTGTCTGCCTGCGCGACCCCTGATCCTGTGCGCCTGGTCGATCACCTCACGGTCAACGAGCTCTCGGCCACGATGGAGATCGACGAGCTGCTCCCCGAGGACGCGAGCGCGTTTGTGCTCGGCTGCCCGTACAGCGATGTCGATGCGCTCGCTGCGAGTTCGGGCATCGACCGCGAGCTGTTCCGCGTCGGCGACCGCGACCTGCCGGGCCTGACGACCGACGGCCCGGTTGCGCTGCTGCCCGTCATCGACGGCAAGGTGCGCCCCGGTGTTTCCTACGATACGCAGCACGTGTCGATGTGCGGAACCCACAACGAGGCGATCATCGACCGCGGATCGACGCTCACCTTCGCGCAGGACGGCTACGGGCAGTGGTTCGCCGTATCGGTGCTGCCGAGCGAGCAGGCGTAGCGCGCACGAGGCGCCGCCAAACCCCGCGGGCACTCGCAAGATGCGGTCCGCCATCTTGGCGCGGTGAGGTCCCCGATCCCGCCCTCGGCGTCCGGCCAGCACATGGTGATGAGGTGTCCTACGTGCACGGTTCCCGGTGAGGGATGCTGGGCTGAGGTGTGACGGCCGAAGCCGAGACGCTGCCCACCGCGTCGACAGGTGGACTGGAAACCGCCAGCCCTCGGTGTGTGCTCGCGCCGTTCGCCTACCGACTCACCGCCGCAGTCTTCCCGTGTTCGCTCCGTCGGCGGCTACGCCTCGAGGAGCTCCACCTCCCAGTTCGTGCGCTGGATGACGACGTCCAGCTCGCGGAGCGCCTGCGCGACCCCGTCGGCCTTGGCTCGCACGTCACGCACCGGCAGGGCGGACATCTGCCGCAGCTCGCTGCGCATCTGCCGCTGTCCCCACGACCCGGCCGCCGCATCCGCTGCCCGTACCAGGATGCTGTGCTGCGTGCGCAGCGTCTCCCGCGCCGCGAGCAGCGCCGTGATCGTGCGCCCATCTTCCGTGGGCGCGGTCGCGTTGGTGATGTTGATCGACGTCACGAGACGCTCCAGCTGCAGGAGGCGAGTCGCGCACTCCTCGAGCAGCTCACTGGCGTCTTCGGTCGGCTGCTCACCCTCCTGATAGGAGGCGTTCGCGACGATGCGAGCTTGCAGCGACTCGACGCGCTTCTGCAGATCAGCGCGCTCCAGGAGCGCTTCGGCGAGTTTCATGTGCTCACGATCTCACGTCGTTGCTGGCTCGATGATGGCAGCGCCGAAGATCCAGCTCTCAGCTCTCAGCTCTCAGCTCTCAGCGGTCGTGGTGACGGAGACGGGGCCGGAGACGCCCGTGTCGGGGCCTGGAAGCCGGTCATGCGATCAAACTATTGGGGAGCGGCCGAAGGCGCCAGCCCCCAGTTGCGGACGTCGGCTCGGCGCGCCCCAACCCCGGTCGCTAGCCTGGCGACATGTCCTGGATCCACGCAGCCGCCTTCTCGGCAGAGCCCCTCTACCTGAACACCGCGTCGATGGGGCTGCCGCCGAAGGCGACGACGGATGCGCTCACCCGGGAGATCGCAGGCTGGAGCGCGGGGCGCCGACAGGCGAACGACTACGACCCCACGGTCGTTCGATCGCGGCAGCTCTACGCGGAGCTCGTGCACGTGCCCACCTCGTGGGTGGCGATCGGCAACCAGGTCTCGCCCCTCGTCGGGCTCATCGCAGCCTCAGTTCCGGACGGCGCCGAGGTGCTCTTCGCAGAGAACGACTTCACGAGCGTCAGCTTCCCTTTCGCGGCCCACGCCGACCGTGGCCTCAGGCTGCGCGAGGTGCCCGTGCACACCCTCGCCGAGGAGATCGGCTCGGACACGGCCTGGGTCGTCGTCTCGGCGGTGCAGTCCTCGACGGGCGCCCTCGCCGACCTCGATGCCATCGAAGCTGCGGCGAACAAGCACGGGGCGCGCACCCTCATCGACCTCACGCAGTCCGCCGGGTGGAACGACGTCGACGCGAGCCGTTTCGACGCGACCGTGTGCGCCGCCTACAAGTGGCTGCTGTGCCCGCGAGGCACCGCCTTCCTGACGCTCGACCCGGAACTGCACGACAGCATCCGCCCGCTCGCCGCGAACTGGTACGCAGGTGAGGACCCGTGGTCGAGCATCTACGGGCTGCCGCTGCGGCTCGCAGCGGATGCGCGACGCTTCGACGTCTCGCCCGCCTGGCACGCATGGGTCGGCACCGAGGCCTCGCTCGAGTTCCTCCTTGGCGTGGGGGCGCCGGAACTGGAAGCGCACGCGCTCGAGGTGAGCGCCACGTTTGCGTCGGCGGCGGGACTCCCGGATGCTCGCTCCGCGATCCTCGCGCTCGCCCCCGTCGAGGGCGCAGGCAAGCAGATCAAGGACACGCTCGAGCGACTCGACGTGATGGCCGCCAACCGCGCCGGTAACTTGCGGCTGTCCTTCCACGCGCACAACACCGCCGACGAAGTCGAGCCGCTCGGCGAGGCGCTGAGAGGCCTCGTGCACATCGTCTCCGGACGCTGACGCGGCCCCTCCCGCGCAATTAGACTCCGGCCGTGCGCGGTAAGAACTTCTTCGACAACCTGGCCAGGAAGGTCGGCGGGAAAACCCCGTCGACGACCATCGGGCGCCGCGCGCAGCGTGCCCTGCTCGCCGAACGCAGCATCCGCGAGGTGCTCGAGCTGGCCGTGCGGGTCGGCGAGACGATGCTCGCGCTCGGTGCCTCCGCGACGGACGTGACGGATGCGATCCGCCGCACCACGAAGGCGTTCGGCGTCGACTGCCAGATCGACCTCACCTTCACGTCGATCCTGGTCGTCCACGACGGCGCGAACGACGGCGCGGGCATCAGCCTGCTGCGCGTCGTCAACAGCCGCCTCCCCGACTACGACCGCCTCACCCGGGTCATGGAGCTGTCGCGCGAGATCGCGGCCGACCCCAACGACATCGACGTCGCCGAGACGATCGACGACCCGGCAAAGCTGGAGGAGGCCCTGAAGCAGCTCGAGTCGTTCCACCAGCGCCTCGACGAGATCCTCGTCGCCCCGCAGCGCTTCCGCCGGTCGATGGTCACCGTGTGGCTCGCGCTCATGGCCGGCGGTGTCGGCTTCCTGCTCGGCGGCGGGCCGCTCGTCTGCCTGCTCTCGGCGGCCACGACCGTGATCGTCGACCTCGTCCTCCAAGCGCTTGGCCGCTGGGGGCTTCCCGCCTTCTTCCTGCAGATCGCGGGAGCGGCGATCGCGACGGGCGTGGCCGTTGGCCTGCTCGCGTTGCGTCCGGTGCTGCCCGTCGACTTCGCTGCGCTCCCGCCGGCGCTTGTCGTCGCGTCCGGGCTTGTCGTCCTCCTCGCCGGGATGTCGTTCGTTGGCGCTGCGGACGATGCCATCAACGGCTTCCCCATCACGGCGATGGGCCGGCTGCTCGAAGTGGTGCTGCTCACGCTCGGCCTCATCGTCGGCATCGCCATCGTGCTCGACGTCGCGCGGGGTCTCGGCATCGACCTGCGCCTCGTCGAGCGATCCGTGCAGCCCTGGCCATCGGCCGTGCAGGTCGTCGGCGCCGCCATCGCAGCCGCGGCGTGGGCGCTCGCATCCTATGCAACCGTGCGCACTGCCCTGGTCGCCATGGTGTTCGGCGGAATCGCGTACCTCGGCTACGACATCCTCGTGACGGCCGGAACAGAGCCGCTCGTCGCGACCGCCGTGCCCGCCCTCATCATCGGCGTCCTCGGCGAAGGCCTCTCACGCAAGCTGCACATCCCCGCCACCATCACCACCGTCTGCGGCACGGTGCCCCTGCTTCCAGGATTGGCCATCTACCAGGGGATGCTCGACATCACGTCGAGCTCCTCCTCGGACGACGGCGTGCTGCGACTCGTGCAGGCGGGCTCCATCGGCATCGGCATCGCCGGCGGCGTCACCCTGGGGCGGTTCCTCGCCCGGCAGTTCCGGCGTCGTCGCGCGGCGCCGCGCGAGGCGAGGGTCATGTCGAAGCGACAGTTCCGAGGAACCGCGACCGCCGGTCCTGAGACACGCGCCATGTACGTCATCCCCGACGAGGTCGCCGTCGGGCTCGAGACCGGGATGCTGCGCATCGTCTCGGTCGACGAGGTCGTGGATGCGGTGACGGGCGCCGCCGCGAAGGGTCCAGACGCGCCAGCGGCGCCAGCCCAGCCGGACGAGACGGTGCGGCCGACGCACCCCAACGTCGCGCTCAAGCGCGGTGACCTGAACGCTCGCGGAGAGTGACGGTCGGGGGTGAGGCATAGAGTCTCCTCGGTCCCGCCTTGCTCTGAGAACCGGAGCAGGCGAGCGAACGACCTCCACGCACATCCCGAAGGAGCACGAATGACGACCGCGAAGGCCTACGCCGCCCCCTCAGCAACCGAACCGCTCGAGTCCATCACCATCGAGCGCCGCGACGTCGGCGCGAACGACGTGCTCATCGACATCGCCTACTCGGGCATCTGCCACTCCGACATCCACACCGTGCGCGGCGAATGGGGCCAGGTTCCCTACCCGCTCGCCCCCGGCCACGAGATCGTGGGCACGGTTGCCGAGGTCGGCTCCGGCGTCACGAAGCACAAGGTCGGCGACCGCGTCGGCGTGGGCTGCATGGTCAACTCGTGCCGCGAGTGCGACAACTGCAAGGCCGGCTCCGAGCAGTACTGCACCAACGGCAACGTCATGACGTACGGCGGCAAGGACCGCGACGGCAGCATCACGCAGGGCGGATACGCGACGAACGTCGTCGTCGACGCCGACTTCGTGCTCAGCGTGCCGGAGAGCATCCCGTACGAGAAGGCCGCCCCGCTGCTCTGCGCCGGTGTCACGACGTACTCCCCGCTTGCCCACTGGAATGCAGGACCCGGCAAGAAGGTCGCCGTCGTCGGCATGGGCGGCCTCGGCCACATGGCCGTGAAGATCGCCGTCGCCATGGGCGCCGAGGTCACCGTGCTCTCGCAGACCCTCAGCAAGCAGGAAGACGGGCTGCGCTTCGGAGCGAAGCACTACTACGCGACGAGCGACGAGGCCACGTTCTCGGAGCTGCGGAACACGTTCGACCTCATCATCAACACGGTGAGCGCGAACCTCGAGATCGACCAGTACCTCAACCTGCTGACGCTCGACGGCACCATGGTCTACGTCGGTGCGCCGGCCGAGCCGATCCCCGTGCGCGCGTTCACGCTCTTCAACAACCGCCGCTCCTTCGCAGGATCGACGATCGGGAGCATCCGCGAGACGCAGGAGATGCTCGACTTCTGCGCCGAGCACGACATCGCGCCGGAGATCGAGCTCATCGACGCCGCGCAGATCAACGAGGCCTACGAGCGCGTTCTCAAGTCGGACGTGCGCTACCGCTTCGTGATCGACGCCGCAACGTTCTAGCAGTCGTCTCGAGAGGGCTGGTCGCGGCGTTCGCCCGGCCAGCCCTCCGTCGATTCCGGGCGGGTGGCGCGGAGTCTCGGGCTGGGGAAGTCACTTTGTGCTGGGGATGTTCCAGCAACGAAGTGATTTCTCCATCCCGAGACTTTCGAGGGCTCCGAGACCCCGGGGCTCCGGGATCCCGGGACTATGGGACTCGGGGACTCGGGGGCTCCAGGGACTTGGGTTCCTGGACTCTGCGGTGGCAGCGTCGGCAGTCGGTGGCGGCGCTCGGCGGCGGCGGTGTCGGGGTCGGGGCGTCGTGCTGGCGGCTGACCTCGGGCGGGGATGTGGTCTGGGCGCGTGCCGTGAGGTCTCGGGCTGGGGAAGTCACTTCGTGCTGGGGATGTTCCTGCAACGAAGTGACTTTCCCAGCCTGAGATTCTTGCGGGCTCCGCGACTTTGGAGTTCCGGGACCCCAGGACTCGGGGGCTCCAGGACATTTGGGGTTCCTGGACTCGGCGGTGGCAGCGTCGGCGGTCGGCGGTCGGCGGCGGTGTCGAAGTCTGGGGGCGCCAGCGGCTGCTGCGCGTGGGCGGGGATGTGGTCTCGGGCGCGTGGCGCGGAGTCTTGGGATGGGAAGGTCACTTGGTGCTGGGGATGTTCCCGCAACGAAGTGACCTTCCCATCCCGAGACCCTCGCGGGCTCCGAGACTTTCTCGGGGTTCGGGACCCGGGACCCGGGACTCCGGGACTCCGGAATCGGGAGCTTCGTCGTCGGAGGCGCGGTGTCGGCGGCTACGCGCGGGCGGGCACGTCGTGCCAGCGGCCGTCCTCGATGGACGCCTCAGCTGCCTCGACGATCTGCGCGGCGACGAGCCCGTCGGCGACCGACGGTGCGACCTGCCTGCCCGTGACGACGCTCTCCAGGAACCGCGCCGCCTCGATGGTCTTGAGGTCGTCGAAGCCCATACCCGTTCCGCCGCCTGGCTGGAAGCGGTGGAATTCGCCGTGGCCGGGGGACATGTAGACGGTCGTGTAGCCGTACGGGTTCGACGAGTCGAGGCAGACCTCGAGCTCGTTGAGGCGCTGGAAGTCCCACCGCAGTGAGCCGTTGGTGCCGTACACCTCGAGGGCGTACTCGGCGCGGGGGCCGCGCATGATGCGACTGGAGTCCATGATGCCGATCGCACCGTTGTCGAAGCGCATGAGCAGGGCGGCGTAGTCCTCGTTCTCGACGGGCTTCAGATCTCCGGTTCCGGGGGCGGAGCGGTCGACGATGCCCGTGCCCGGGGCTGGGCGCTCGGTGATGAAGGTCTCGGCGGTCGCGGAGACGCTGCCGATGCGGCCGACGACGTGCTGGGCGAGGTCGAGGCCGTGCGAGAGCAGGTCGCCGAGCACGCCGGATCCGGCGCGCTCGCGCTCGAAGCGCCACGTGAGCGGTGCGAGGGCGTCGGACGAGTAGTCGGCGAGGAGCGCGCCGCGCACGTTCGTGACGCGACCGATGGCGCCATCCTCGATGAGCTGCTTCATGTGCGCGATCGCCGGTGCGTTGCGGTAGTTGAACCCGACAGCCGTGACGATGCCGGCGGCATCCACTGCGGATGCGATGCGCCGTGAGTCGGACGCGTAGCGTCCCATGGGCTTCTCGATCCAGAACGGCTTCCCGGCTTCGGCTGCCGCGATGGCCATCTCGGCGTGCAGGAAGTTGGGGGAGCAGATCGAGACGACGTCGACCTCTGGGTCGGCGAGCACTTCGTGGTAGTCGGCGACGGTGCGCTCGAAGCCGAGTCGTTCCTCTGCCTGTGAGCGGGCTTCCGGCACGGGGTCGGCGGCGACGACGAGCCGCGTCTTGATGCCGAGCTCGGGGAAGTGGTCGGGGACGGCCCGGTAGGCGCGCGAGTGGAGGCGGCCCATCCAGCCGACGCTGATGAGGCCGACGCCGATGGTGCGGGGAGTGGTGGTGGTCTGGTCGGTCATGGGAACTCCTTTGTCCAGCTTGGAGCTGTCATATGTTCGGACAACGAGACATTTCTACTCGGTGTGGTCGTGTCGTAGCTCTGCGTAACCTTGCGTTACCTGAAGCGTTCAGTTTCGGGAGGAGCGCGGGCGGCATGCTGTGTCGATGGGTTTCGCCGAGGGACAGTTGACCGCAGGGCCGCCGGATCGAGTCATCGTTCGGGGTGCCCGTGAGCACAATCTGCGCGGCGTGGACGTCGATATCCCGCGGGATGCCCTCGTCGCGTTCACGGGGGTCTCGGGTTCGGGGAAGAGCTCGCTCGCGTTCGGCACGCTGTACGCGGAGGCCCAGCGGCGGTACTTCGAGTCGGTCGCACCCTACGCACGCCGCCTCATGAACCAGGTCTCACCGCCCGACGTGGATTCGGTCGAGGGCCTGCCACCTGCGGTCGCGCTCCCGCAGCAGCGCGGAGGCGGAAGCGCGCGTTCGACGGTCGGGAGCACGTCGACGATCGCGAATGTCGTGCGCATGCTGTTCTCGAGGGTCGGCGTGTATCCCGAGGGTGCGCCGATGCTGCTCGCGGAGGACTTCTCGGCGAACACCGTGCAAGGTGCGTGCCCGAACTGCCACGGGCTCGGCCGCGTCTACGAGGTGCCCGAGTCGCTCATGATCCCGGATGCGTCGCTGAGCATCCGCGACGGGGCGATCGCCGCGTGGCCGACGGCGTGGCACGGCAAGCAGCTCCGGGACAGTCTCGTCTCGCTCGGCTACGACATCGACATCCCGTGGCGCGACGTTCCCAGCGAGCGCCGGTCGTGGCTGCTGAGCACGACGGAGAAGCCGCAGGTGCCGGTGTTCACGGGCCGGTCGCCCGCGCAGGTTCGCGCTGCGGTGGCGGCGGGCGACGAGCCCTCGTACATGAGCACGTTCGTCGGCGTGAAGCGGTACGTGCTCGATACCTTCGCCAATTCGAAGAGCGAGCGGATGCGCGAGAAGGCGGCCGCGTTCATGGAGAGCGTGCAGTGCCCGTCGTGTCGGGGCACACGGTTGAAGCCGGAGGCTCTCGCCGTGACGTTCGAGGGGCTCGACATCACGCAGCTCGCGGCGATGCCGCTGCGCGAGCTGGCCGTGCTGATGGAGCGTGTGCTCGAGCCCGGCTGGGTGCGGGAGGGGGAGGCGCTTGCCCCGGAGCAGGACCTCGCCGCGCGACGGCTGGCTGGTGAGCTGTGCGCGCGACTCGCGCCGCTCTCGGACCTTGGGCTCGGCTACCTCTCGCTCGACCGGCAGACGGGGACGCTCTCCGGCGGTGAGCTGCAGCGGCTTCGTCTCGCCAACCAGCTGCTCGCTGGGCTCTTCGGTGTCGTTTTCGTGCTCGATGAGCCCTCGGCGGGTCTGCATCCTGCCGACACGGAGGCGCTTCTCCGGATCCTGCGCGGGCTTCGTGATCGCGGCAACACGGTCTTCTACGTCGAGCATTCGCTCGACGTGATCCGCGAGGCGGACTGGATCGTCGACATTGGCCCGGGGGCAGGGGCTTCGGGCGGCCATATCGTCTACTCGGGCGCTCTCGAGGGGGTGCGGTCCGCCGAGGAATCGGTGACGCGCCGCTACCTGTTCGACTGCGAGGATTCGCCCAAGCCGAAGCTGCGTGAGGCTCGGCCCAGGGAGCAGCAGGTGGCGCTCGAGGGTGTGGTGCGCAACAACATCCGCGGACTGTCCGTGGCGTTCCCGCTCGGCTGCCTGACCGCGGTCACGGGGGTCTCGGGCTCGGGGAAGACGACGCTCGTGAACCAGGCGCTGCCCGACCTGCTGCGCGCGAGTCTGGCGAGTGAGCTGGGCGAGGCCGTCGCCGATGAGGAGCCGGATGGGGCAGACCCCATGGTCGCCGTCGCGGCGGAGACCACGCGAGGTCGAGCCATCGGACCGGCCGAGCGGCTCACGCGCATCGTGCAGGTCAGCCAGGCGCCGATCGGGCGCACGTCACGCTCGAACGTCGCGACCTACACGGGGCTGTTCGACCGCATCCGCTCCCTGTTCGCGGCGACGGATGAGGCGAAGCGCAGGAGGTACTCGGCGAGCCGATTCTCGTTCAACCTCCCCAGTGGCCGCTGCCCGACGTGCAAGGGCGAGGGGACGATGGAGGTCGAGCTGCTCTTCCTGCCCACGGTGCAGGCGCCGTGCTCGACCTGCGGCGGGAAGCGCTACAACGCGGAGACGCTGGAGATCGAGTACGAGGGGTCGTCGATCGCGGACGTGCTCGCGATGAGCGTCACCGAGGCACGGGAGAAGTTCGCCGGTCGGGCGGAGGTGCTCCAGCATCTGGACGCGCTCACCGATGTCGGGCTCGGCTACGTCTCGCTCGGACAGCCCGCGCCGGAGCTCTCGGGCGGTGAGGCGCAGCGCGTGAAGCTCGCTGCCGAGCTGCGTCGGGCTCAGCAGGGCGACACTCTCTATCTGCTCGACGAGCCGACCTCCGGGCTGCACCCCGCTGATTCCGATCGCCTCCTCGGGCATCTCCACGACCTCGTCGATCTGGGGAACACCGTCATCCTCGTCGAGCACGACATGCGCGTCGTCGCCGGAGCGGACTGGGTGATCGACATGGGGCCGGGTGCGGGGGACGAGGGCGGCGAGGTCGTCGCGCAGGGCACTCCGCAGGAGGTGGCGGCCGCCGACGGCAGCGCGACCGCCCCCTACTTGAAGCTCGCCGTGGAGCGGCTGGCGGCATCCGGGAAGCGCTGATCAGGGTCCGCTCCTCGCGGTTGGCTCGGCGTTCCTCCCTTGGGGTGACCGTCGGTGCTGACCTCCGGAGGGGTCGCCGGGGTCGCCGGGGGCGCCTCGGGCACCTCCGTATCGAGCTCTCGCACCTCCGTCTTGAGGATGCGCATCGACTGTCCGACACTCTTCGCGAGGGTGGGCAGCTTGGACGCGCCGAAGATGAGCACGATGATGGCGAGCACGGCGAGGCCGTGCCAGCCGGTGAGATTGGCGAGCATGTCGGGGCCCTTCGGTCGTCGGTGGTCGGTTGTCGATCAGTTCCCGGGTGACCCGGGTCCGCCGGAGCCGCCTGGCCCTCCGGCACCGCCACCGCCGGAGGGGGCCGCGCCTGCGGTCGGGGCGGTCGTGGTGTCGACGCGCACGGTGAGGGCGACGTTGTAGCCGCTCGTCGCATCGCCCGTGACGGTTGCGAGCTGCAGGGCTCCGCCGTCGTCGCCGAACACGTTGTCGGAGTCGAGGCTGACCTGGGCCAGGTTCGAGGCGGAGCCCGCATAGCCCGCGAGCGCGTAGACGGCGTTCGAGGCGTACTCGGGCAGCGCGACCTGCGAGGTCGAGATCGCGTTCGTGGACTCGGTGATGTCGTCGACCGTCGGGTACACCTCGAAGTGGATGTGCGGCCAGCGGCCCGTGTAGCAGGCAGGGAAGATCGACGTGAAGGTGACGCTGCCGGAGTTGTCGGCGACCTGGACCCCGCGGAGGAAGGTCTCGTTTTCGATGCCCTCGGAGTACATGGAGTAGCCACCTGTGGCGTCGCAGTGCCAGACGTAGACGGCGACGTTCTCGAAGGGCTTGTCGCCGTTCGCCATGTCGAGGATCGTGAGCGTGAGCGTCATGGGGACACCGGCAGCTGCAGTGCTGCTGCCGATGCTCGTGCGGATGTCGCTGCGAACGACCCCGGACTGCTCGAGCACATCCGCGCCGTTCGAGCCGTCGCCCGGATAGGGGCCTGCTGTCTCGTCGGGGATCTCGCTCGCGGGGAGGGCACCGGCCGCTGCCGAAGCGCTCGCGGACGGGCTGGCCGCGGCCGCTGCCGTCGCCGCGGCGGTGCCCGCAGCACCGGACCCGGCTGGGGTGCACGCGGCGAGGGCGACCGTCCCGACCCCCACCCCGAAGATGCTGAGCAGTCCGCGCCGCGACAGGAGCGTGCCGATGTCGAAGGCGACGCCCTGGTCGACGACCTCCTCGTCCGCTCGGTCGAGGAGCCTGCCCTCGTAGGCGGGTCCGTCAGGCGTGAGGTCGGGTTCGGGGATCTTGATCATGGCGGTGCTCCTGCTCTTCGTCGTGGGGTGGACGTCAGCATGAGCTGCCTGCCCAGTAGGGGGCTATGCCCTGCCTATGCCCGGGCTATGGCATTGATCCCAGGCTGAATGTCCGTGGCTCGTGCTTAGCTATGCGCACACTTCGGCGGTGGCGAGAGGCGGGGGAGCGACGTGACGCAGCAGATCGGTGTTCGGGAGTCGGGGACAGGCAGAGCGGCGAGCCCAGGACCAGCCGGCCTGCAGCGTGCATCCAAGCTGCGGCAGACGCTGCTGCGACTCGGTTCCGGTGCGCTCACGAAGACCTACGACCTCTATCACCTGCACCCGGCCATCTGGCGGTGGACCGCCCGTCACTACGTCCCGGCGATGGGCGACTTCGCGAAGTTCAACGCCTGGATGATCTGCCAGCGCGCCAACCTCGACGTGCCCGCGTACCAGCGGTGGCTGCACGAGAACGACTTCACGTTCCGGTGGTGGCAGCTCTCGAGCTACCCCGAGACGAGCAAGGACGACTACGTCAAGCGCTACACGGAAGACGAGCGCTGCTGGGGTGGGGAGATCGACACGGTCGGCACCGTGGTCGATGAGTCGAGCGGGTCGAGCGGTTCTCCCTTCAACTGGATCCGTGGGCGGCACGAGTTGAAGACCATCCACAACAATGTGGCGGGCTACATCACGCTGCTGTTCGGCACGAAGAAGCTCTTCGGCATCAACGCCTTCTCGATGGGGGCCTGGGCGACCGGCACCAACACGGGCCACGCGCTGTCGAAGATCTCGATGGTCAAGAACACCGGGCCGGACATCGACAAGATCGTCGACACCATCCGTCACTTCGGCCCGAAGTACCAGTACCTGGTGAGCGCCTACCCGCCGTTCCTGAAGCACCTGCGCGACCGGCTCGACGGCGAGGAGTGGTTCGACTGGTCGAAGCACCGACTCAACGGCTTCGTCGGAGGCGAGGCGATGACCGAGGGGCTGCGTGACTACCTGGAGGAACGCTTCGGCCGCGTGTACTCGGGGTACGGGGCATCCGACCTCACGATCGGCATGGCGGGCGAGTCCGACGCGTGCGTCTGGCTGCGCCGGGCGATGTTCGCCGACGAGCGGCTGAGGCGGGCGCTCCTCGGTGACGACGAGTCGCGCATCCCGATGGTCTTCCAGTACAACCCGCTCGAGACCTACCTCGAGACGAACGCGAGCAACGAGCTCGTCGTGACCCTCAACTCGTCCGCCGTGCTCAGCCCGAAGCTGCGCTACAACATCGGCGACGAGGCGAAGATCCTCTCGTTCCCCGAGGTGCGCGAGAAGATCGCCGAGCTCGACCCGGCGTTGTCCAGGGCGTTCCACCGCGCATTCGCGGTGCAGCGGATGAAACTGCCGTTCCTCCTGCTCTTCGGCAGGAAGGACTCGACCATCTCGTACATGGGCGCGAACCTCTATCCGATCGACATCGAGAACGGGCTCTACCGCGACAACCCGCACGCTGGCGACATCGAGTCGTTCAAGCTCGGTCTGCTGGAGCTCGACGGCCACGAGCAGCGGCCCGTCGTGCACCTCCAGCTGCGCGAGGGCGCGGCGCTCTCGAGCGAAGAGCTCGCGACGCTCAGCGAGACGACGAGGGCGGGCATCGTCGACCACCTCGCCTCCGTCTCGCGCGACTTCGCCCAGTCGCTCGACGAGGACCCGACGACGGGTGACCTCCGCATCGAGGTGCACTCCTTCGGCACGGGGCCGTTCACCGGGGGCAACGCGAAGATCAAGAACGTCTACGTCGTGAAGAACGCCGAGTAGGCCGTGTACACCACCGACTTCTCGAAGGCGCCCATCCAGGGAAGGGCGGAGGCCCTTGTCATCGTCGAGGGGCGCAGCGCCGAGCGGGAGGGCGTGATCTGGCGGCGGCGCCTCCGCGACCGTCGGGTCACGGCGGAGCTGCTGCTCTTCGAGAGCGTCGAGCGCGCCCGCCAGGTCGCCGCTCGACACGACGGGCGCACGAAGCTCCTGCTCGCCGAGACCCGCGGCTACTCGAACGGCATCTGGCGGGCCGACCCCGAGCCGCCACCCGGCGAGATGGCGCACAACCCCCGCTTCGCCCCCGTCGCCAAGGAACGGGCCGAAGGTCGCACGCCACCGCTCGTCGCCGAGCCCACGCGCAAGCCGAAGCGGCTGACGACGCCCATCCCGCCGCCTTCGCACACGATCTTCGATACCGCATCGATGTTCGTGGGTGCGACGCGATACACGACCCCGCTCGCCTGGGCAGTGACGAGTCGGATCTGGGGCCGGATGACCGGCAAGATGCGGCGCATGCCCGACTACTGCTGGCACGGCATCTACTGGGAGGCGCCGTGGACGCTCGGCACGCTGGCGAACTTCTCGACGCGCGACGCCCTCATCCGCTTCGCGAGGATGCCCGAGCACCGGCACCTCATGCAGTGGATCGTGAAGGACACCAAGAACGCCGACGCCGGGTTCATCCGACTCTTCGCGAGCGAGCAGGAGCTGGCGACCGTCGAAGGCGAAGCGGCTCACGAGGCGGATGGTCGCGGCACTGATGTGGATGCGCGCGGCCCAGTCGCAGCGGTGCCTGGCTCGGTCCTGACCACCGATGCGCTCTCAGGCCGTGCTGGGGCGAAGTCGAAGTCACGCGGGATCGAGGTGCGAGGCGTCAGTTCTGAGCTGGAGTTCCTGGAGTTCGTGGAGCTGCCGGGGCGCGTCTCAGACCCGAGCCGTGAGGTGCCAGTGCTCGAGTCGACACTGCGGTCGTGGTGGAAGGACAAGCACGCGCACGAGTCGGAGGTGGAGCTGCTGCTCGCCTACCGCGACGAAGCACCGGTCGCCCGCGCGGTGACGCACACGAGCGGCGCCCTCGACGCGAAGCTCGGATCGAGCCTGCAGTTGTTCGGCGCGGTCGCCGCGGCCGACGCGGAGGCGCTTGGAGCAATCGTCGGAGCCGTCGAGGAACGTGCCGCGAAGGCAGGTCGGCACGAGCTCCTCGGACCCGTCACCCTGCTCCCCAACCAAGTGGGCGGCGTCATCACCTCGGGCTTCGGCGAGCGGGGATTCGTCGAGGGCGCCTGGAACCCGGATTGGGTGCCAGGCGCCTACGAGGGGCTGGGCTTCACGACGTGGAACGAGTCGGCGACATGGATCGCCCGGCTCGAGCAGGGCCGCCTCGGGCAGATCGAGAGCGACGCCTTCACGGCTCCGACCGAGGCCGAACTCGAGGCCGCCGGCATCGTCATCGAACGGGCGTCGCGGTTGCGGTTCGCACGCGATGTGGCCCGCCAGCGGGAGCTCGTCAACGCCGCCTTCGCCGAGCTGCCGTACTACACGCAGATCTCGCCGGCGCAGATGCGCGAGGCAACCAGCGGGCTCGTCGCCATCATCGACCCCGCCATCTGGGTGTTCGCGCTCGACGCGAAGACGCGTGCACCACTTGGCTTCCTGCTCTGCGTGCCCGACGTGACTCGCATCGTGCAGCGTTCCTCCGGTCGTATCGGGGCGAGAGCGCTGCTCCAGATCTGGCGCCAACGGCGGGAGCCACGGGAGGCGGTGCTCACCATCCAGGGCACGGTGCCCGAGGCTCGCGGTCGCGGGATCAGCACGCTGCTGGGGCGCACCGTCGGCGAGGCACTCATCGAGGGCGGCTACACGGCGCTGCGCTCGACCTACATCGGCCTCGACAACCCCGCCTCGGCGAGGCAGCTCAGCAGGATGGGCGGGTCGGAGCTGCACAGCACGGTGTTCTACCGGCGGCCCGTGGGCTCTCGGGGCAGCCAGGGCGCAGACACAGCGATCGCGGGGCAGCAGCAGCAGGCGACGAACCAGGGGGAGCAGCCATGACCGGCATCCACACGCTGAATCAGATCATCGCCGACGCAGCGTCGGCACCGTCAGCGCACAACACCCAGCCGTGGTCGCCGCGCATGATCGGTGACGGGGCGGCCGTGGAGCTGAGGGTCTCGCGAAAGCGGACGCTTCCCGCCGCAGACCCGACCGGACGCGACACGCTGCTCGGCCTCGGCGCGTGGCTCGAGGCCTTCAGCGTCAGCGCCGCAGCGCACGGCGTGGCCTTCGACGTCGAGCTCCTCCCCGCGCTTGCCGACCCGGAAGCGATCGTGCAGGCCAGAAGCGACGAACCGGTGCTTCGCATCCAGCTGCACCACGACACCGTGTCTTCGACCGGCGGCGACACGACACAGCCCGCCGAGTCTGCGTTCGACCCCGACTCCGAGCGACGGATGCTCGCCGCACGCAAGACCGTGCGCAGCGGGCTCGAGCCCGCGCGCGGTCTGGTGCTCGAACTCTCCGGCTCGCTCCCCGAGTGGCTGCGGCTCGTTCCCGTCGATGCCGACGACCTGCGGCACTTCTCGTCTCTCGGCACGGCCGACACCCTGCGAGAGCCGGCTGTGGCGCGCGAGCTCGCGCACTGGCTGCGGCTCCACCCCTCGCATCCGCGCTACACGGTCGACGGGCTGAACGACAAGGCGCTCGGCATCCCGGCGTTCGCCACCCGGGTCGCTTCGGCGTTCACCAGGAGGCGGCGCCTCCGAGACGCTGCAGTCGGCGTCACCGCACCGCTCGGCGAGCTATGGCGTCGCGTGCTGCTCGAGGTGCCAGTGTCGGCCGCCGACGAAGACGCCCCCGCCGAGGCGACGGCCTTCGTGCTCGTCGCCGACACCAAGCTGCTCGACCTCGGCTCTGGGGCGGAGATCACGCGGGTACTCAACTCCCCGCTCGGGCTGCCACCGGCCCGAGTGCTCGAAGCTGGTCAGGCGCTCCTGCGCCTCTGGCTGCGTGCGACCGCGCGCGGGGCGGCCTTCGCGCCAGCCTCGGAGGTCATCGACTCGTCGCTCGCGCAGGGCGAGCTGCGCTACCGGCTCGGCCTCTCCCGCCGCGACGTGCCGCTGTTCGTCACGCGCGTCGGAGTTCCGAGCGACCCACACCCGCCCCGGGCACCGCGACGCTGAACAGCGCCGCGCGGCGCGGAACGCGTCGTCCGCTCGGGGCCACTCGAGTCCGCTCAGTCGAGGCGCCGCATCCACTCGCTGATCAGGTCGATGCCGCGCGTGAAGGCCGGGTCGCGCGGCCGGTTGAGGAAGGCGTGCGCACTCCCGGGGATCACGCGGTACTCGGTGTCGACACCGGCTGCGGCGAGCTCGCGTGCGAACGACGAACCGGATGCGCGCATCGCGTCGCGGTCCGCGTCCACCACTAGCGAGGGCGGGAGGCCCGTCAGGTCGTGTCCGCCGGGGAACGCGTCCGGACGTGAGAGCACGTCCTCGCTCCCCGCGTAGTTGAGGTTCATGGCACCGATGAGCCAGGGAGTGTGGACGTAGCGGCGGCTCCCGCGCAGTCGGCTCAGCAGCTCGGAGGACCGGGTCGGCAGCTGCGCGTGGAACGTCCCGTAGGTCAGGAACAGGCCCCGCACGGGCGAGCGCTCGGCCCGCGCGAGCCGGTACGCCGCCGCCGCCGCGAGGCACGCACCGGCACTTGCCCCGCCGAGCACCACGTCACGACCCGACCGGGAGGCGACAGCCTCGACGACCGCGAGCACGTCGTCGAGCGGCACCGGGAAGCGCACATCGGGGCGCCGGTCGCGTTCCGACCGAGCCGAGCGTCCCGACTGGGTCGCGCGTCCCGACCGCTCCGGGCGCTGCGCGGACCCGGACGCTTCGCGTTGGGCCCGGTCGCGCCCGCCGAGCGTCACAAGCCGGTAGTCGACGGTCGTCACCTCGAACCCCGCGCGCGCCAGCGCGAGCCCGACCTCATGCGTCTCCGGCTGGTCGAGGCCGCCGGAATAGAAGCCGCCGCCGTGCAGCCAGATCACCGGCGAACTCGAGAGCCGGGCAGGGCCCGCGGCGGGCGCGTAGGAACGGACCGGCACCGGGCCGTTCGGGCCAGCGACGGCGGAACCCGTCGCATCCACCCCGTGCGG
Source organism: Pseudoclavibacter sp. RFBG4 (assembly GCF_002931515.1). NCBI lineage: Bacteria > Bacillati > Actinomycetota > Actinomycetes > Micrococcales > Microbacteriaceae > Pseudoclavibacter > Pseudoclavibacter sp. RFBG4. The sequence goes on from NZ_PSYC01000036.1 coordinate 27,461, forward strand.
TGCAGTCGGCGAGCGTCTCGGCATCCGCCCACCATACGGGCACACGCTCTAGGCTCTTCGAATGCACGAGCTACGCCTCTCCCCGGAAACCCAGCGCCGTGCCGTCGCGCTGAACATGCGGCAGTCCTGGATCAGCCTCGGAATGCTCGCCCCGCTCCTGCTGATCCTCACCGTCCTCTTCTCGCTGCAGGATTTCTGGCTCGGCTTCGGCTACGGCGCACTGATCGTCGTCCTCCTCGGGGGCTCCGTGCCGCTCTCCATCTGGCTCGCGCGCAAGTCGATGCGCGAGACCTACATCCGCTTCGGCGACGGCTGGATCGAGCACAAGTGGATGTTCCGCACCCGCCGGTTCGCGGCGGCCGAGGCCACCAGCGTCGTCACGGTCGACAGGATGTCATTCGGCGGCTTCTCCGGACCTCCCACCCATCACCTCATCGTGACGGGCCACGACCGCCGCCTGCTGATCCTCGTCGGGCAGATGTGGAGCACGCAGCAGCTCACGGCGATCATGCAGGACCTCTCGAGCCGGGGCGTGCCGTGGATGTCCGTCCCCGAGCTCGTCACGCCGCCGCAGCTGCGCCAGCGGGACCCTCGCCTCGTGCCGTGGTGGCAGGCGCACCCGGTCGCCCTCGCCCTGCTGATCGCCGGCGGCGTCTTCGTGTTCGTCATCCTGCTGCTCATCGTCCTGGCCTTGGTCATCTTCACGGCGACCACGTCCTGACCGAGGCTCCTGGCACTCGCTGAGGATCGTCTCCGGCCCGCGGCTTACGCTGAGTCAGTGCGCTCCCTCTCCCGTCTCACCGGCCTCGACCGGATTCAGGCGAGCAAGCGCGTGCCCGCACTGCAGGTCGCGAAGACCGCCATCGCGGCGGTGGGTGCCTGGCTGCTCGCGGGGTGGCTCATTCCTGGCCCGCTGCCGGTGTTCGCGGCCGTCGCCGCGCTGCTCGTCGTGCAGCCGAGCGTCAACCAGTCGTTCGCGAAAGCGCTCGAGCGAAGCGCCGGCGTCGTCATCGGCGTCGCCGTCGCGAGCGCCATCTCGCTTGTCCTCGGCCCCCAGTCGTGGGTGATCCTCCTCGCGATCGTCGTCGCCATGATCGTCGCCTGGCTGCTGCGCATGACCGCGACGACCAGCAACCAGGTCGCCATCAGCGCCATGCTCGTGCTCGCGCTCGGCGCATCCACGCCCGAGTACGCGCTCGACCGCATCCTCGAGACCCTCATCGGCGCGGCTTTCGGGCTGCTCGTGAACGCCATCATCCTGCCGCCCGTGCTCGTCGGGCCGGCGCAGCGCGACACCGCGATGCTCGGCAATGAGATCGCCGCGTCGTTGGAGCGACTCGCCGACGCCATCGAGCAGCCGCAGACCGCCGCGAGCCTCACCGAGATGCTCCTCAAGGCGCGCCTGCTGCGCCCCATGGCGGGGGCCGCAGAGAACTCCATCGCCGACGGCCTGGAGTCCCTCGCTTTCAACCCGCGCAAGTCGAGCCACCACGAGGAGCTCGTAGAGTGCCGCCAGCTCCTCGACCGCTTCCGCCCGATCGTCACACAGCTCACCGGCATGACCCGCGCCGTCGCAGAGCATTGGGAGCCGACCCTCGCGGACGAGCCGCAGGCCATCGCGATCGCCGAGCAGCTCCGACGGGCAGCCCACGACACGCGCATCCTCATCCCGAGCGAGCCCGGAGAGCCCCGCGGGTTCATCCTCGAACCGCCCGCCCTCACCGCCCCGCTGGTCGTCTCGGCACCCAAGGGCGGCAGCTGGGTGCTCATCGGCTCCCTCATCGAAGACCTCCGCCGCATCCACGAGGGGCTCACCGCCGACGCGTAGCGGCGGTGCACCCCCTCCGCCTTCGCGCGGTCTATCGTCCGGGCTCGCTTGGCCGGGACTCTCGCCGTGCGCTGTCCAAGATCAGTGCAATGTCGGCCCCGGAGGCTCGAAACCCCCTGGCAGAGCCCGACTTCGCACAGATGCTGGACACGGAGCGCTGGCACGGACCTTCCGTGACGCAGGTCGCTTGTGCCGACGCATCCCCTGCCAACCCCTGCCGCACCTCTCGCCCAACTCCGCCGCTCAGTCTCGCTGGGCGGAGGCTCTCATCCTGTGCTGTCCACGACCAGTGCAATATCCGCGACGCGGATGCGGGCGGCCGTGAAAGCGCCCGTTTCTGCACTGATGTTGGTCACCCGCCGCCGCGCGCCGTGGCAGGGCATGCCAGTACCTGGCACACCTGCCCCTCCCGGGCGCAGGCTGGTAGCGATCCAATGGAGGAACGGCGGCGGCCGGTGCTCTCGACGAGGGCGGCGGGCGCGCTGCCGTTCCCGGAAGCGCAACGAGAGGCACCCATGAAGGCCACATTCATGTACGCGGCGGGCGACGTCCGAGTCGAGACCGTCGCCGACCCGACCATCCAGCAGCCCACCGACGCGATCGTTCGCGTCACGCAGGCGTGTATCTGCGGCTCGGACCTGCATCCGTATCACTCGATGCAGGCGAGCGAACAGGGGTCCCCGATGGGACACGAGCTCATCGGCATCGTCGAGGAGATCGGCGCGGTCGTCACGACCCTGAAGGTCGGCGACTTCGTCATCGCGCCGTTCGCGTTCCAGGACAACACGTGCGTGTTCTGCCGCGAGGGTGTGCAGACGTCGTGCCTCCACGGCGGCTTCTACGGAAGCCCCGAGGTCGGCGGTCTGCAGGCGGAGTTCGCCCGTATCCCGCAGGCCGACGGCAGCCTGGTCGTCGTGCCCGGCGTCGACGCTGCAGCGCTCGGCCGCGGGCAGAGCGCTGAGCTCACCGCGAGCCTGCTGACGCTGTCCGACGTGTACCTGACCGGCTACCACGCAGCCCACATGGGTCGTGTCGAAGGCGGCAAGACCGTCACCGTCATCGGTGACGGCGCCGTCGGGCTCTCGGCTGTGCTCGCCGCCAAGCAGCTCGGCGCCGAGCGCATCATCCTCATGGGTCGGCACACCTCGCGCACCGACCTCGGCATCGAGTTCGGCGCAACCGACGTCGTCGCCGAGCGTGGTGACGACGGCATCGCGCAGGTCATGGACCTCACGAACGGCGAGGGCAGCCACGTCGTGCTCGAAGCAGTCGGGCACATGCCCGCCTACGAGCAGGCCTACGGCATCGTGCGCCCTGGCGGCGTCATCTCCCGGGTCGGTGTGCCGCAGTACGAGGAAGCGCCCATCGGCTTCGGTTCGCTCTTCGGCAAGAACGTCACCCTCACCGGCGGGCCCGCGCCCGTCCGCGCCTACATGGAACCGGCTATCCAGCAGGTGCTGAACGGCGACATCAACCCCGGCCTCGTCTTCGACCGCACGATCGGCATCGACGAGGTGCCGGCCGGCTACGCCGCCATGGATGCGCGCGAAGCCCTCAAGGTGCTCGTCCAGATGTAGGCGCCAGCGGCCGCGCACGCTCACCGTGCACGCTCACCGCGTGCGCGGCCGCGCACGAACCCGAAATGCGTGATCGATTGTCGAGAGGAACACCCTCATGAGCACAGAACTCCAGCCCAAGGCCCCCACGAACAAGGGCCCAGCCGAGTGGTTCACCGGCGACGTCTACTTCAACGCCTACTACGCGGGCACCGAGCCGTCGCGCACCCGCCTCAACCTGGTGCGCTTCACACCGGGCGCGCACACGGCCTGGCACCGGCATGCGGTCGGCCAGACCCTGCACGTCACCGAGGGGTACGGCTACGTGCAGTCGCGTGGTGAGGAGCTCATCGAGCTGCGCCCGGGCGACACCGTCTACACCCCGGCCGGCGAGTGGCACTGGCATGGAGCATCCGCCGACAACTTCATGTGCCACCTCGCGCTCTGGGAAGCTCCAGGTGCTGACTCCGACGAGCCCGAGACGGTCTGGGGTGAGCTGCTCACGCCGGAGGAATACCCGCAGAGCGAGTGGTGAGCGGGCGCACGCGCGACGGCTGGCAGGGCCTCACGCGCCGCTCGGCCACCCGCTGACCCGCCGCCGCCCCGCCCCGCGCCTCCGCGAACGTGAGCCAGACGCATCCAGAACCCTTGTGGGCGGATGCGTCTGGCTCACTTTCGCGCGCGTACGAGGGGCGTGCAGCAGGGCGGCAACAGGCAGCCAGCTCGCGTCTACTGCTGCTGGAAGGCTGCCTGCGCTTCGACGGGGAACTCCGTCGCCGCCCAGGAGGCGAGCATCCGCAAGCCGTCGGCGCTGGGGCTTCCCTCGGCGGCCGTGTAGACGTTCATCGTGAGGCCGGGCTCGCTCGGCAGCGGCAGCGACTCGAAGTTGAGCTCGAGCAAGCCGACGACCGGGTGGTTCAGGCGCTTCACGCCGCTGCGGTGGAACTTCACGTCCTTTGCCGCCCACATCTCGCGGAACAGTTCGCTCTGCGTCGACAGCTCTCCGATGAGCTGATGCAGCTGAGGGTCGTGGGGGTTCCTGCCCGCTTCCATCCGCAGCATGGATGCCGCGTCGGCGGCGATGCGGTCGAAGTCCGGCCAGAAGTCGCGGGCCGCCGGATTCAGGTAGATGTACCTCGTCGTGTTGACGGGCCGGCGAGGGTCGTCGAAGACGGGGGAGTAGAGCGCCCGGCCGAGGCGGTTGGCCGCGAGGACGTCGTGTCGGTCGTTGCGCACCCACGCGGGAGCCTCGGAGAATGCGTCGAGCATCTGCCGGACCGAGGCGCGCAGCTCGCCGCCGCCCCGCTTCCTCGACACTCGCCTGGGCGGAGCGCTCGCCCGTGCGAGGTTGAACAGGTGCTCGCGCTCGGCCTCGTCGAGCTGCAGCGTCGACGCGATGGCATCGAGCACGCTTTCCGAGGCGCCCGACAGGTTGCCGCGCTCGAGCCGCACGTAGTAGTCAACGGAGACGCCGGCGAGCATCGCGACCTCTTCGCGCCGCAGTCCCGCGACGCGGCGGTTCCCTCCGTAGGCCGGCAGGCCTGCCTGCTCGGGGGTGATCTTCGCCCGGCGGGAGCTGAGGAACTCCTTCACCTGCTCGCGCACATCGTTCATGTGTCCAAGCTACGCCCGCGGGCTCGAGCGAGGGAGGCCCCGCGAGTACCTGGTGGTGGTTGCAGACGCGCCGCTGTCCAACTTCAGTGCAGATTCCGGCGGGAACGCGAGCGGAACGCCCGGTGGAGCTGATTCTGCACTGAAGTTGGACAGGGGCGGAGCCAAGCCAGCCTGGGCCTCGGCCCGGGCGTCGGCGTCGGCCCGGGAGCCTGCCCGGCCCCGACTCGGCTGACGACGGGTGGCTGGCCAACTTCCGGGACCAGATCGGCTCAGGCGCGCGGTTTGGGCCTGCGCGGGCGTTCTTGTCCCGGAAGTTTGACACCCGCGAGGGGGGGGTCAGCGCTGAGAGGCGCGCGGCCGCACGGATCAGGCCGCACGGATCAGGACGCACCGGTCAGGCCGCGGGCGGCCGCACCGATCAGGCCTCGGGGATGGGCATGCCGTAGGCCTCCAGCGTCAGCGACTCGGGCTCGGGCCCGCGGCGCACGCCCTTGTCGAGGGCGCCGATCTGGGCGACCTCGTCGGGCGTGAGCTCGAAGCCGAAGATGTCGAAGTTCTCGGCGATGCGATGCGGCTTGACCGACTTGGGGATCACCGAGCGGCCCTCCTGCACGTGCCAGCGCAGCATGACCTGCGCGGGGCTCTTGCCGTGGGCGTCCGCGATGGCGCGGATCGTCGTGTCTTCCAGCGTGCTTCCGCCATCGCCCTCGCGGTAGAACGTGATGCCGCCGATGGGCGACCAGGCCTGGTCGAGGATGCCGTGGCGCGCATCCGCTTCCTGCACGTCCTTCTGCTGGAAGTAGGGGTGCAGCTCGATCTGGTTGAGGGTCGGCACGATGTCGGTCGCGTCGAGCAGCCGGTCGAGGTGGTCTGGCATGAAGTTGCTGACGCCGATGGCGCGCACCTTGCCGTCGGCGTAGAGCCGTTCGAGGGCACGGTAGGCGCCGATCGTCTTCTCCCAGTCGGTGGGGAGCGGCTGGTGGAGGATGAGCAGGTCCAGCTGCTCGAGGCCGAGCTTGCGGGCCGACTTGTCGAAGGCGTGGAGGGTCTCGTCGAAGCCGTAGTCGCTGATCCAGACCTTGGTCTCGACGAAGATCTCGTCGCGGGGCACTCCGGATGCGGCGATCGCCTGGCCGACTTCCCGCTCGTTGCCTTAGGCGGCGGCGGTGTCGATGTGGCGGTAGCCGACGCGCAGGGCTTCGGCGACGGCGGCTGCGGTCTCCTCGGGTGCGGACTGGTAGACGCCGAAGCCGATGCTGGGCAGTTCGACGCCGTTGTTCAGGGTGAGGTTCGTGGTGCTCATGCTGGAAACGCTACGTCTGGCGGCTGAGGGGTGACAGGTTCTGACAGAACCTGTCAGTCGAACCGAAGCCGTTTCGGATGGGTGAAAACCCGCACTTGCGCACGGGGTCCCGCATGCCTACACTTTCGGCAGGTGCACAAACGATCATATCTATTTGCAACTTCGTGCACACCCCGACAAAGGAGTCAGAACATGCGGTTTACGTCGCCGCTTGCCGCCCCCGCGGCCAGCACAGTCGAGCACAGCTCGACGACCATGTCGGGAGGGCAGCCGGCATGGAAGTAATCACCTGGATCGCCGAGAACTTCATCGGCCTCTTCAACGCCTCCGCCGAGAGCCTCATGGGCCTCATCACGGGCATCCTCCCCCTGCTTCTCGTGCTGCTCACGGCAATGTACGCCGTCACCACGTGGATCGGCGAGGAGCGCGTCACGCGCGCCGTCCGCTGGGCTGGCAAGTACGCGATCACTCGCTACACGGTCATGCCGATCATCGCGGTCATCATGCTGACGAACCCCATGGCCTACACGTTCGGCCGCTTCCTCCCCGAGCGCTACAAGCCGGCCTTCTACGACTCCGCAGTGTCGTTCGTGCACCCGGTCACGGCGTTCCTGCCTCACGCCAACGCGGGTGAGCTCTTCGTCTGGACGGGCATCTCCGCCGGTGTCCTCTCCATCGCGCCGGACAAGTACGCGACCCTCGCGGCCCTGTACTTCATGGTCGGCATCGTCGTCATCTTCATCCGCGGCATAACGACGCAGTGGATCACGAAGATCCTCATCAAGCGCGGCGGACACGAGGCGACGTTCGCTCGCTTCGACGAGATGTATGCAGAGGGCCACCTCCAGGGCTCCAAGAGCGAAGGTGGTGTCCTGTGAGCACAGACGCTGAGAACACGAACGCCAACTCGGCCGACGGGGGCGCGAGCACCGCGGACTACAAGGGCGTCAAGGTCAACCGCGGTCGCGGCGGCTGGGGCGACGGGCTGACGCTCGTCCCCAATGCCGAGAAGAACATCGTCCTGTCGGTCACGGGCGGTGGCATCCACCCGGTCGCCCAGAAGATCGCAGAGCTCACGGGCGCTGAGGCCGTCGACGGCTTCAAGAACAACGTGCCGGACGCGAACGTGCTCTGCGCGGTCATCAACTGCGGTGGCACGGCGCGCATCGGCGTGTACCCGAAGAAGCGCATCCCGACGGTGGATGTGTACCCCGGCGAACCTGGCGGCCCGCTCGCCCAGTTCATCACCGAGGACATCTTCGTCTCCGACGTCGCCCCTCGTGACGTGGTCGCGCTCGACGCGGCGGCAACGGCAGCAGCTGGTGCCCCGGCCGCAGCCGAGGCGCCCAGCCTGAGCCCGGAAGAGGTCGCCGCGAAGGCCAAGGCGGATGCACGCGCCAGGGTCGCAGCGCAGGGAAGCGGATTCACGGGCTTCGTCGTGAAGTTCGGAAACGCCATCGGCTACTTCATCAACACGCTGCTCTCCTCGGGCCGCCAGGCGATCAAGCTGACCCTCAACACGATCCTGCCGTTCATGGCGTACGTCTCGCTCCTCATCGGAGTCGTCACGTACACGGGCGCTTCGGACTTCATCGCCAACGCGGTGTCCCCGCTGGCCTCGAACCCGATCGGCCTGATCCTGCTCGGCGTCATCACGGGTCTCCCGTTCCTGTCGCCGATCCTCGGCCCAGGTGCCGCGATCGCCCAGGTCGTCGGCGTGCTCATGGGAACTCAGATCGCGGCAGGCGCGCTGCCGGTGCAGTACGCACTGCCGACGCTCTTCGCGGTGAACGGCCAGGTCGGCTGTGACTTCATCCCCGTCGGTCTCTCCCTCGGTGAGGCTGAGCCGGAGACGGTCGCGGTCGGTGTCCCCGCCGTGCTGTTCTCCAGGCAGATCACGTCGCCCCTCGCGGTTGTGCTCGCCTACTTCGCCTCCTTCCTCCTCATCTAGTGGGCGCCGGGCGGGCCGCACCGGCCCGCCCGCGCATCCACCCCTGAACTTCGCTTCAACCTCTCGCCTCAAGAAAGGACCACCACGTGTCCACGACCATCTGGCAGTCAGAAATCGCACGCATCGGACCCGACGCGAACGACATGTTCGAGGGTGGCGTCTACATCCTCTTCGGCGAACCCGTTCCGGATGCGCTGGCCGAGGTCAGCCTCGTGCACAAGGGCCACTCGGGTGAGTTCGTCCCCGTGCAGGCCGGCGACGAGTTCGTGATCGGCGACGAGGCCGTCACGGTCACCGCGGTCGGCGATCTCGCCAACCCGAACCTGCAGGAACTGGGTCACGTGGTGCTCTACCTGAACGCGGAGGACACCGCGCTCCTACCGGGCGCCATCCAGGCGACCGGCACCCTCACGACTCCCGCCGAAGGCGCACTCATCAGCGTGCGCCGGAACGAGGTGTAGATCATGGACTGGAGATTCCCCGCCGTCCTGGTCCTCGCGCTTGTCCTGAGCATGTTCATGACGGTCGTGCAGATGCGCGCCTACATGAGCCAGGTCAACGAGATCGCGAAGGCGAACGCCGGCAAGAACCTCAACCTCGTCAGCGGTCGAGGCAAGGGCGCCTTCCGCGGCGCGATCGCCGTGCTGCTCGTCGACCCGACCACGCTCGAGGTCGTCGAGGCGCGCGCGCTCCTCGGGTTCAGCGTCTTCGGACGCCTGAAGCCCGCTCCCGACCTCGAGGGCCCGCTCACGACGGTCTACGACCGCGCGGAGGCCCGCCACAAGCACCTCGGTACCGCCGTCCGCCAGGCGATCAGCATGCTGCCGCACACGGTGCGCGCCCAGGTCACGCTGCCGCCGGTCAAGGGCCAGAAGAAGCGTGCGCAGCCCAAAGCTGTCAAGGGCGCGGCCCCGAAGCAGTTCGCCGGCCTCTCCCGCGTCAGCAACTAGCACCCCTGATCAGCACCCCACCCCACGAACTCAGCAAGGAACGCACATGAACTACACCCAGCGCCTCATCCAGCGTGAAGCAGAACTCGGCCGACCCATCCGCGTCGGCGTCGTGGGGGCCGGTCAGATGGGCTCAGGCCTCATCGCGCAGATCGAGCGAGCCAAGGGCATGGAGGTCGCCGTCGTCGCCGACATCGCCGTCGAGCGCGGTGTGGATGCGTACACTCGCGCCGGCCGCAGCGACGTCCAGGTCGAGACTGACCTCGCCGTGGTCGCCGAGCACATCGAGGCTCGCCGCCCGGTGGTCATCAACGACGGCCTCCTCATCCCGAAGCTCCCCGTCGACGTCGTGCTGGAGGTCTCCGGTGTCACCGAGATCGCAGCGCAGGTCGCCTACGCGTCGCTCCTCGGCAAGAAGGACGTCGCTCTCATGACCGTCGAGGCCGACGTGACCGTTGGGCTCTTCCTGGCCAGCATCGCCAACGCCGGCCAGCAGATCTACACGATCTGCCGCGGTGACGAGCCCGTCGAGGCGCTCAAGCTCGTCGAGCACGCCACCGACCTCGGCCTCACCGTCGTCGCGGCCGGCAAGGGCAAGAACAACCCGAACCGCCCGACGGACGTGCCGGAAGACGTCATGGAGGAGGCGAAGGCCAAGAACATGAACCCGCGCATCCTGTGCGAGTTCACCGACGGAACGAAGACGCAGATCGAGATGGCCTCCCTCTCGAACGCGACCGGCTTCCCCGTCAACAAGCCGGGCATGCACGGCCCGGCTGCCGACATCGCGACGCTCGCGACGACGCTCATCCCCGTCGAAGACGGCGGAGTCCTCACCTCGACCCCGGCCGTCGAGTACACGGTCGAGGGCGATGTCGCGCCAGGCGTGTTCGTCGTCGTGAAGTCGGAAGACGACGTCGTCACGCACGAGCTCGACTACCTGAAGCTCGGCAAGGGGCCGTACTACGCCCTCTACCGCCCGTACCACCTCGCCTCGGTCGAGGCGATCCTCTCGATCAGCGAGGCCGTGCTCGAGCGTCGCGCCGACTTCCAGACCACCACGTGGCGCACCGAGGTCGCCTCGAAGGCGAAGTTCGACCTCGCCGCCGGCACGAAGCTCGAGGGCATGGGCGGGCACCACGTGCACGGCTGGGCCGTCGACGCCGACGAGGCACGCGCCGACAACTCGATCCCGATCGGGCTCATCTCCGGGGGCATCCTGAAGCGCGACATCAAGGCGGGCGAGATCGTCTCCTACGACGACGTCGAGCTCGACGAGACGCGTCCGCTCATCGCGATGCGCCGCCTGCAGGACTCGCTGGTCGCGGCTGGCGTCATCGGCGCCTGACCCCTGTCCGACACCCGTCGGGCGCCCAGCTGGACCGGGCGCCCGATCGTCGGTCGATAGGATCAGGTGAACCGGATCACCGACTCCGCGCCCAGCGCGCGGCGTCGGGGCGGCTCCCGAACGGCGCGAGAGCGCGGTGCGGGAGCCGTCGCCATCTGGGGAAGCCGTCCCGCACCGCAGGGCCACGCAGGAGTGAGCAGCGCTGCGCCTCCTGCCCAGCACAGCCTGCGCGTCGCTCTGCACCACCCACAGGAAGGAAGGCTCGGGATGCCAGCACCCCGCAACGCCGAGACCCTCGTCCGAGCAGCGCGCCTCTACTACCTCGACGGCCTCTCCCAGAGCGACGTCGCGACGGCACTCGGCGTCTCGCGGGCGAGCGTCTCACGCATCCTGTCGGCGGCACGCGAGCAGGGGATCGTCGAGATCCGCATCCACGACCCCCACGTCGTCGGTCGTGTCGACGAGCTCGAACGGCAGATCACGGATGCGTTCGGTGTCGGTGCCGCCGTCGTCGTCTCGGCCCTGCCGGGCAGGCACCCCCTCGATGTCGTGGCCGGAGCGGCCGCCGACTACTTCTCGGAGCGTGTTCCGTCGGTCGGGTCAGTCGGCCTGAGCTGGGGCAAGTCGATCGACGCGTTCGTCGAGCAGATCCACGTCGAGTCCACGGGTCGCGCGCTGACGCTGTGCCCCCTCGTCGGCGGCATGCCGTTCGACTCGGGGCCGGCCGGGAACACGGCCCTCGAGCGTCTCTCGCAGAAGTCGGGGGCGAAGGCCTTCCGCTTCGAGTCGCCCGCCGTCGTCGAGTCGCCCCAGACCTGGGCTGCGCTCACCGGGGAATCGTCGATCTCCATGGCCATCAAGCGGGCGACGGATGTGCAGCTCGCGTTCGTGGGCATCGGTTCCTACGGCCTCCACGCGTCGAGGCACATCGTCTCCGCGATGCGGCTCAGCGATGCCGAACGCGCCGAGCTGGAGGCGCAGCAGCCCGTCGGCGATATCTGCGGTCGCTTCTTCGACGCCCAGGGGCGCGCCCTTGGCGCACCGGTCTCCGAGCGGGTCATCGGCATCACCCTCGGCCAACTGGCGAAGATCCCGGAAGTCGTGGGTTTCGCCGCTGGCGCCGAGAAGGCCCCTGGGGTCGCCGGCGCGCTCCGCACGGGGGCGCTCGACGGCGTGATCCTCGACGAAGACCTCGCGCGCGCCCTCGTGGAGCTCGTGTAGGGCGCTGGCCCGGCCCTGGCCCCGGGGCCCGAGTCCGGGGCCGAAGAGTCAGCGAGAAGCAGGTTCTGCGGCGGAGCTCCATGCTTCTGGCTGACTCTTGCCGCGCTCGAGGGTTCGCTGGGAGGCGCGTGCTGTGCGCAGCGCAGCTGCCGGGGCAGGAAACTCTTGGATCGACACGCGACGATGCACCCGCACCCGCACCCACGTCCCAAACCGGATCCACGTCCAAACCGTCGCCACGGCTCAGAGACGCAGAACGCCGCCGGTCGACCCCGCCGCTGACGGGGGAGTCAGGGTGCGATCGAACGGCGGCGTCGGTGCGCCGACGGCGTTGGCGGCGGCAGTGGAGGCGGATGCTCGGAGGAGGAGCGCGCGCCTACTCGCCCATGACGACGACCTGGCACTTGCGCGAACGGGCGCGCGTGCGGTCGAAGTCGACGAAGTAGATGTATCCGGTGACGCCGACGCCGAGCTTGCCGTCGATGACCGCGAACACCTCGCTCGAGCCGATGATCGTCGACTTGATGTGCGCCTCCGCGTTCAGCAGCGCCGTCTTGTCACCGCCGGGCAGGTACACCTCGGCGTCCGGCCACGACTCGACGTCGGCGTAGTGCTCCGGGCCCGGGTAGCGGTACTCGCCCTCGGGCGGCACGGCCGTCTGGTTCGGGGCGATGCGGTTCAGCACGTCGTCGAGGTCGGCCTGCAGGAACTCGGTGCCGTCCTCGAGCCGGTCGTGCACGAACTCCTCGAAGAACACGGCGCACGTCGTGTGGGGAGAGATGACCGTGACCGTGCCCGCCGTGATGCCGCTCGTCGCGATCGCCTCCTTCACCTCCGCCGTGACGTCGATGTAGCTGGGCGTGCCGCCCTGCGACTGCAGCTGGAGGGTGGTCTGGTAGACGGTCATCGGTGTTCCTTCATCGTCGTGGATGCGCGTGCTTCGGCGCGCGCGCAAATGTCGGTTGGTGGGGCTGGCTCGGTTCAGGCGCCCGGGCGCAGGGCCTGGATGAACTCGGCCACGTCGGCCTCGACCTGCGCGGAGACCGCCTTTGCGACCTTCGGGAACAGGATGGTGTTGGGCTGCTCCGCGGCCCGGAGTGCCGCATCCAGTGCCGCCTTCGCCGCGTACGTGTAGTAGTTGATCTTGCGGACACCGCGCGTGATGGAACGGTGGTACTCGTCGAGGCTCAGCCCCGACCCGCCATGCATGACGATGGGCACGCCCGTCGCGTCCCGCAGCTGCTCGATGAGCTCGTAGTTGAGTTTCGGCTCCTGGTGGTACATGCCGTGCACCGTGCCGAAGGAGGCTGCGAGCGCGGTCACCCCCGTGCGCTCGACGAACTCCTTCGCCTGTGCTGGCTCCGTGTACAGGGTCTCGTCGGCGATGCCCTGGCTCGGGTCGCCGTTCTCGTTGCCCGTCATGACGCCGAGCTCGCCTTCGACCCCCACGCCGCGCTCCTTCGCGAGCTTCACGACCTCGGTCGTGCGGGCGACGTTCTCCTCGTACGGCAGCGTCGAGCCGTCGATCATGACGGAGTTGAAGCCGATGTCGAGGCCGCGAGCGATGTACTCGATGTCCTCGCCGTGGTCGACGTGCAGCACGAACGGAGCCTCGCTGCGCGTTGCGAGCGCGAGCATGGCCGGCCCGATGTCGTCGATCGACAGGGTGCTCTCGTGCACCTGCGCGTGCTGCAGGATGACGGGAACGCCCGCCTTCTCGGCAGCGGAGATCGTGCCGAGCAGCCCCTCGAAGTAGGGGGTGTTGACCGCCGCGATGGCGATGTTGTTCTTCTGTGCGTAGCGGAGCGCTTCGTCGAGTCCGATGAGCATGTGTTGGTCTTCTCTCTGGTGGCCCTGTGGGGGAGCGGGTCAGTTGGCGGGGGCGGCGCTCGCCTGCGCGTCGCGGTGGTCGGCGAGCGCCTGGAACATCTCGGTGAGGATCTCGCGCCAGTCGGGGTGCTTGATGATGCCGCTCGTGCCGCCGGAGCAGTCGGCGCCCTGCTGCAGGACGCGCGTGATGTCGGCGCCGCGGCTCACGCCGGCTGCCTGCACGACGAGGATCGCCGGGTCGACGTTCTTCACGATCTGAGTCGTGCGCTCGATGTAGTCGCCCGCGTCCATCTGCCCCGTGCCGATGTTGGCGGTCGGCTCGCAGATCATGCCGGAGGGGTCGAGGTCGGCAACCGCGCGGCACTGCAGGTCGGAGTCGGCGCAGACGATGGTTGCAAGACCGACCTCTTCGCAACGGCGCATCGTCGCGTCGAGGTCGGCCAAGGTGAGGGGGTGCTCGGCGTGGTTGAGCACGACGGCCTTGACCCCGGCTTCGGCGAGGCCCTCGGCGAGGATGTGCCCCATGCCGCGGCCAGGCACGATCGGGTCGACGTGCTGGGCGGTGACGCAGAGGTTCGTCGTCTCGGCGACGACCGACCGGAGGTCGATGTGCTGCGCGGTGAACACGACGTCGATGTCGAACGCTCCAGCGAGTTCGTCGGTGAGGTGTGCCAGCTTCATGAGCTCGCTCCCCGTCAGGTACGCCTTCGGGTTGACGATCAGAAACGGGCTCCGTACAGGGATGGGGACAGCCATTGTCAGTTGCTCCTAGCGGATAAATGCACAAAGTTGCACTAAAGAATGTACGAACGTGCAGTGTGGCAAGTATCGCATCTGCGGAGAGCAACTGGCAAGAGCACGGATGCGCGGGCCCCGCCGACGTCCGCGTGCGCCCCGGAATCGTCCCAGGTGCCCCGAATAAGGTGGCACCTCACACTTGGATCAGGGAGCCACATGACTCGCGAACCCGTCTACTCATTTGCGATCGGGGTCGGCCGCACTGTCTTCGCAGCGCTCCGCGTTCGCCAGACGGTCCGCGGCGCGCAGCACGTTCCAGACACCGGCGGCGCCGTCATCGCGATGACCCACTTCGGCTACCTCGAGTTCGCCCTCGTCGAGTGCGCGACCTGGATGCACAACCGGCGGCGCATCCGCTTCATGGCCAAGCAGAGCGTGTTCGAGAAGCCCGTCGTCGGCCGACTCATGCGCAGCATGCGGCACATCCCGGTGAACATGAAGGCCGGTGCGGACGCCTTCGCCGCCGCCGCGACCGCCCTGCGTGACGGCGAGCTCGTCGGCGTCTTCCCCGAGGCCGGCGTCAGCGCGTCGTTCACGATTCGCGACTTCAAGACCGGAGCCGCACGCCTCGCCGCGCAGGCCGGCGTGCCCATCATCCCCGTTGCCGTCTGGGGTGGGCACCGGCTGCTCACCAAGAACCGCAAGATCACCCTGCGGGAGCGCCTCAATATCCCCGTGCACTTCTCTTTCGGCGCCCCCATCCATGTCGCACCGGACGACGACCCCGCCGACACCACGGCCAAGCTCAAGGCGGTCATGGAGACGCTCCTCAGCGAGCTGCAGTCGAACTATCCGGAAGACGGCGCGGGCAAGTGGTGGCAGCCCCGCGTGCTCGGCGGCACCGCTCCCACGCCCGAGGCTGCGGCCGCGGCAGACGCCGCGCGTGACCGCAGGCGCGAGGCCGCGCGAGCGCAGCAGGCAGCCAGGAAGTAGCGGGGCGGTTGCCGCTGGCCCTGCGTCTGCCGCTGGGGCCGCCGCAGCAGCTGCCGTCGCCGTTGCCGTTGCCGTCGCCGCGGGCCGTGTCCAACATCAGTGCAGGATCCCTGCATCCGGTGCCGGAAGCGGGTCGAAGGCCAGAAATCGCACTGATGTTGGTCAGCGATCGCCGGCACACGCGACCCGGTGCCAGACTTGGCGCATGAACGGTGAACATCCCGGAAGCCTGATGAGCATCGGCGAGTTCTCGCGCTACTCGGGTCTGAGCGTGCGCATGCTGCGGCATTACGCCGAACGGGGCGTGCTCGCGCCCGCCGAGGTCGACGAGTTCAGCGGGTACCGACGCTACGCCGCGGCCCAGCTGCGGGATGCGGGGCGCGTGCGGATGTTGCGCGACGCCGGGTGCGGAATCCCCGCCATCGCAGAGCTCCTGCCGCTCTTCGCGGCCCCTGACGTGCTCCGGCCTCGCCTGCAGCTGCACCTCGATGAGCTCAAGGCCGAGGCGCAGCGGGTCGCCGATCAGCAGGCGCTCGCCGTGACGCTCCTCGATGGGCTCGCGGCGCGCTCGACCCGCCTGGACGTCACCGAGCGCACCTTCCCGGCGCTGCGCGTGCTGTACCTGCGCCGCACGGTCGCCGACTACCCCTCCGAGGGCCCGCTCTGGGTCGACTTCCGTGGGCCGGTGGCCGAGCTCACCTCGCGAGACCCCGCTGCATTCGGCGAGGTCGGTGGTGCCACCTACTTCGACGACGAGTATCGAGACGATGATGTCGAGATGGCGATCTGGCGCGAGTACCGTGGCACATCCGTGCCCGAGGGGTACGAGGTCGTGGAACTCCCCGAGCAGCGCGTCGCGACGGTCACCCACCGCGGCGGCTTCGAGACGATCAACGAGGCCACGGCGACGGCGGGCAGCTGGGTCGCCAGGCAAGGTCGCACCCGCGTCGGCCCGATCTTCAACGTCTACGTGCACGGCCCGGGCCGCGAGCCGAACCCGGACAACTGGGTCACCGAGGTCAACGTCCCCATTGCGGCTTGACTCTCACACTGTGTGAGACCTCACGATCGGATCCAACGGCCGAACAGGCCGGCGGCGCAGCCAGAATCGCTGCGCTGCATCCGAACGAGAGGACAGCAACCATGTCGGACAACGTGAACTACTTCGAGATCGGCACCACCGACCCGGAGGCCGCGAAGGCCTTCTACGGGGACACGTTCGGGTGGACGTTCGGCTCGCTCGAGCCCGGCGGCTACGGGATGGTCGGCGGCGCAGGCAACGGAGGCGGGCTCTGGGACTCCAACACGGTCGGCGGCGGCAGCTGGGCGGTGTTCTACGTCGAGGTCGAGGACATCGAGGCGAAGCTCGAGCAGGCGGCCGCGAACGGGGCGGAGACCGTCATCCCGCTCGTCGACAACGGCAGGATCAAGTTCGCGCATCTGCGCGACCCGCTCGGCAACCGCTTCGGCGTCTGGCAGCGCAAGCCGCAGGGCTGACGCCAGCCGCTCGCCGGTGGCGCTCTCCTGACCAACATGAGCGTGCTGTCGGCGCTCTCGGCACTGCGGCGTCTCCCTGCCGCTGTCCAACTTCCGTGACGGATGCCCGCATCCGCAACCTGAACGGAGCTTGCCGCCTCGCTCGTCACGGAAGCTGGTCAGCGCTGCAGGAGGTGCAGGCGGCTGACCATGCGGAACGCGTCGGCGCGGCCGGAGGCGGCGGCGACGAACTCGTCGAACGACGCGTCGGCGTGGAAGTGCGCCTCGATGTCGTAGTCGACGAGCACGTCGACGGCGTTCACGAAGCGCTGCTGCGGGTCGCGGCCGACGGAGGCCAGGAGCGGAACGTCGAGGATGTGCCACGTGTCGAAGTCGCGCGCCCACTGCAGGAACTCGAGCGACGAGGTCTGCACGATGAAGAGCTCCGCGAACGTCGCCCACAGCTCGCGGCCGCGCACGGCGGTCACCGCGAAGGTGCGGCCGCCGAGCTCGAGGCTCGTCGCCTCGGCCGGTGCCGGGCGCGTGGCGCCGGGTGCGAGGCTCGCGTCTGCAGTGGAATGCTCGTCTGCGCCGTCGACCTGCGTCGACGTGACGCTCGGCACGTGCACCCACGAACCGGTCGCGAAGCCCCGGCGCTCGACGGCGTCAGCGCGAGAACGGCGGTAGTCGACTTCGCCCGGCAGCTCCACGACGTCGAGCTCGCGCTCGATGAGCTCGATGCCAGGCTCGAAGATGTGGTGGTAGACGGGGCTCGGGAGGAGGCCCTGCGGCCGGTAGTTCGAGGTCGCGACGACCGTGATGCCGTGGTCGAGGGCATACCGCAGCAGGGCCGTGAGCAGCGTCGCGTGGCCCGGGTCGTGCACGTGGAATTCGTCGAAGAGCAGCAGCTTCGCGTCGCCGATGAGCTCGCGGACGGCGTTCGCGAAGACGGTCTCGGAGCCGCGGTTCGCGAAGATGCGCGAGTGCAGCTCGTTGAAGAACGAGTGGAAGTGGACGCGCAGCTTCCGGTCCACGGGAACCGCGCCGTAGAAGGCATCGAGCAGCCAGGACTTGCCGCGGCCGGCGGGCCCCCACAGGTAGAGGCCGCGTGGGGCCGTCGAATGGGCGGCGAATGCGTCGGGGCGATCATCCTCGGCGGCGACGGGGTCGCTCGCTCCGGCGAGGTCGGGGGCAGCGTCGGCAGCTGGGCGCGGAGCGGCGTTCTCCGCGTCGAGAGCTTCGTGCTCGACGATCTGCGCGCCGAGGGCGGCGAGACGTAGAGCGACCACCCGCTGGACATCATCGAGGGCGAAGCCGGCCGCGGTCGCTGACGCCGTGATCGCAGCGAAGACCTCGCCAGCGCTCGTACCAGCAGTTTCGGTATGGGTTCCTCGCCCCGAGATGGGAAGCAACCCATCCCGAAGCGTGGAACCCATCCCGAGACCGAGACTCAAAAGATGCGGCGCTTAGTTTGCCGACGAGGTCGGCGCCGACGAGGCTGCCGCCGTGATGGCTGCGGAGATCGGCGCGGAGTTCGGTCCGACGACGTCGCCGAAGCGCTTCGGCAGCGTCGCACCGCGCGCCTCGGAGAGCTCGGCGAGCGTGAACTCGAAGAGGCCCTGGACTTCGAGCTTCGCGTCGGCACCCATGCCGTCGCTCACGCCGACGCGGGTGACGGGGAAGTCACGCGCCTCGCACATCGCCTGGAAGCGCACGTCGTCGTCGTGCGGGACGGAGACGAGGATGCGCCCGGCCGACTCGCTGAAGAGCGCGGTAGCCGCATCCACGCCTTCCTTGCGCATGAGGCCGTCGAGCACGATGCGCGCGCCGACGCCGAAGCGTGTCGAGGCCTCGACGATCGCTGCCGCGAGGCCACCCTCGGAGAGGTCGTGTGCGGAGGTGAGGAGGCCCTGCTGGCCTGCGCCGATGACGAGGTCGGCGAGCGCCTTCTCGCGGTCGAGGTCGACCTGCGGGGGGAGGCCACCGAGGTGTCCGTGCACGACGTCGGCCCAGCTGGAGCCGGAGAGCTCCTCGAGGGTCGTGCCCAGGAGGTAGAGGTTGTCGCCCTCCTCCTGCCAGCCCGACGGAACGCGGCGTGCGACGTCGTCGATGAGGCCGAGCACGGCGACGACGGGGGTCGGGTGGATGGGCACGTCGCCCGTCTGGTTGTAGAAGGACACGTTGCCGCCCGTGACCGGGATGCCGAGTTCGAGGCAGCCATCGGCGAGTCCCTCGACGGCCTGCGCGAACTGCCACATGACCTCGGGGTTCTCGGGGCTGCCGAAGTTGAGGCAGTCGGAGACGGCGGCGGGGCGTGCGCCCGTGGCGGCGACGTTGCGGTACGCCTCGGCGAGCGCCAGCTTGGCCCCGGCAGAGGGGTCGAGCTGCGCGTAGCGGCCGTTGGCGTCGAGGCTGATGGCGAAGCCGAGCCCCGACTCCTCGTCGATGCGCACCATGCCGGCGTCCTCCGGAGTGCCGAAGGCGGTGTTGCCGAGCACGTAGCTGTCGTACTGCTGCGTGATCCACTCGGGGTTGGCGAGGTTCGCCGACGAGATGAGGGCGAGCACCTGCTCGCGGAGCTCCTCACCCGACTGGGGGCGGGGGAGGGTGGATGCGGAGTCGGCCTGGAGCGCGTCGATCCAGCTCGGGTAGGCGACGGGACGGTCGTAGACGGGCCCGTCGATCGCGACGGTGCGCGGGTCGACGTTCACGATCTCCACGCCGCGCCAGTTGATGACGAGGCGGCCCGTGTCGGTGACCTCGCCGAGCACGCTCGTCTCGACGTCCCACTTGTCGACGATGGCCATGAACGCGTCGAGCTTGTCGGGAGCGACGACCGCCATCATGCGCTCCTGGCTCTCCGACATGAGGATCTCCTCGGCCGTGAGGTTCGGGTCGCGCAGCAGCACCTTGTCGAGCTCGATGTACATGCCGCCGTCGCCGGCCGCCGCGAGCTCGCTCGTCGCGCAGGAGATGCCTGCGGCACCGAGGTCCTGGATGCCCTCGACGACCTTCTCGCGGAACAGTTCGAGGCAGCACTCGATGAGCACCTTCTCGGCGAAGGGGTCGCCGACCTGGACGGCCGGGCGCTTCGTGGGGCCCTTCTCGTCGAACGAGTCGGACGCGAGGATGGATGCGCCGCCGATGCCGTCGCCGCCCGTGCGCGCACCGAAGAGCACGACCTTGTTGCCGGCGCCGCGGGCGTTCGCGAGGTGGAGGTCCTCGTGGCGGAGCACTCCGACCGCGAGCGCGTTGACGAGCGGGTTCGCCTGGTACACGCTGTCGAACCAGGTCTCGCCGCCGATGTTCGGCAGGCCGAGGCAGTTGCCGTAGAAGGAGATGCCGCTCGTGACGCCGTGCACGACCCGTGCCGTGTCGGCCTCGTCGATCGCGCCGAAGCGGAGCGCATCCATGACCGCGACGGGGCGGGCACCCATGGAGATGATGTCGCGGACGATGCCGCCGACGCCGGTCGCGGCGCCCTGGAACGGCTCGATGTAGGAGGGGTGGTTGTGCGACTCGACCTTGAAGGTCACCGCCCAGCCCTCGCCAGCGTCGATGACGCCGGCGTTCTCGCCCATGCCGACCATGAGGTTCTTCTTCATCTCGTCGGAGACCTTCTGGCCGAACTGGCGCAGGTAGTTCTTCGAGGACTTGTAGGAGCAGTGCTCCGACCACATGACCGAGTACATGGCCAGCTCGCCCGAGGTGGGGCGGCGGCCGAGGATCTCGCGGATCTTGTCGTACTCGTCCGGCTTCAGCCCGAGGGCGCCGTACGGCTGCTCCTTCTCGGGAGTCGCCTTCGCGTTGTCGACGGTGTCCGGGCCAACTGCTTCGGAAGACGGGGTTGTGGTCTGGCTGCTCACTGGCGAGGCTCCTTCTGGCGGCGCGATGCGGAGAAGTCGGGGCGTGTCCGCACCGGACGAGTCTACGGCGTTCGCGGGCGGCCGCGCGATGGGCGGCGGATGCGCGCGAATGGGCCGTTCAGATGCGCGTCCGTCGGCGTTCATCCGGTGACCGCTGGTGTTCACGCTGGCGTGGTGGCCTGTGTCCGCCCAGCCAGTCGGCAGGGTTGCGCCGGCTGGCCTCTCGGCCTCCGGCCCCACCAGGATTCCGAGAAGGACATCGACTTCGCATGAACAAGCGACTTTCAATTGTGGCGACCCTCGCCCTCGCGGGACTTGCCCTGACCGCGTGCTCGCAGAGCCCCGCGACGGGTGAGACCGGCGACACCGCCGCTGCGGCCACCGCGACGAGCCTCGACGACTTCGGCAGCATGGAGGCGCTCGTCGAAGCCGCGAAGGCCGAAGGCACCATCAACGTCATCGCGCTGCCCGACGACTGGGCGAACTACGGCGAGATCAAGGCCGGCTTCACCGAGAAGTACGGCATCACCGTCAACTCGATCCTCCCCGACGCCTCCTCACAGGAGGAGATCGCGGCGGCCGACGCCAACAAGGGCACCGACCAGGCACCGGACGTCTTCGACCTCGGAGCGAACGTCGCCCTCGCATCCACCGACTACTTCGCGCCCTACCAGGTCGAGAACTGGGAGCACATCCCCGACGCCAACAAGGAGGCCACCGGCCTCTGGGTGAACGACTACACGGGCATCATGTCTGTCGGCTACAACGCCACCAAGTACGGCGAGATCACCTCGATCGACCAGCTCACCGACGCGAAGTTCGCGAACTCCGTCGCCCTCAACGGCAAGCCCGCCGAGGCCGGCGCGGCGTTCAACGGCTTCCTCTCGGCGAACAACGCGGCCGGCGGCGACTTCGCCGACCTGCAACCGGGCCTCGACTACTTCGCGAAGCTCAAGGAGGCTGGCACCCTCAACCTGAAGGACGTCACGGCCGGCACCGTCGACGCCGGCGAGCACGGTGTCGTCTTCGACTGGAGCTACAACCAGCTCTCGACCGTCGAGCGCCTCGAGGCGAAGGGCGTCGAGTGGGCGACCTTCGTGCCGAAGGGCGGCGAGATCGCCGCGTACTACAACCAGGCCATCAACGTCGACGCCCCGAACCCCGCCGCCGCTCGCCTCTGGATGGAGTACCTGTACTCGCCGGAGGTGCAGAACATCTGGCTCGCCGGCGGCGCCATGCCGGTCCTGTTCGACTGGATGGAAGCCGAGGGCACGGTCGACCAGACCGCGCTCGAGAGCCTCCCCGAGGTCGAGGGCACGCCCGTGACGCCCACCTCGGAAGAGGCCGAGACCGCGAACGCGTTCCTCGCCGAGAACTGGGACTCGACGATCTCCTGATGACCGCGACCGCACCCCTCGCGGCGGCGACCGAGCCGTCAGGCGCTGCACTCGCAGCCACGCCTGACGCGCTCGGGCGCCGCCCGTCGGGCGCATCCAAGGCGGCGTCGCGGACGTCGCTCTTCGGTGTCGCCCCCTTCCTCCTCTATACGGGCATCTTCCTGCTGCTGCCGACGGTACTCGTCGTCATCGGCGCGTTCTTCACCAGACAGGGCGTCTTCACGACGAGCGGATTCGAGCGGCTCCTCTCTCCCGCCTCCATCACGATCTTCTGGACATCGACGTGGCTGTCGGTCGTCACCGCCGTGCTGGGCGCCGTCATCGGCGCCGTCGTCGCGTATGCCCTCTCCACGAGCCCGCCGAACAGCCTCGGTCGCCGCGTCTTCACGGCGTTCAACTCGGTGCTCGCGCAGTTCGGCGGGGTCATGCTCGCGTTCGCGTTCGTCGCGACGATCGGCACGAACGGGATGCTCACGCGATTCCTGCAGGGAGCGGCCGGCTTCCAGGTCGACTCCGGCTTCCTGTCGAGCGTCCCCGGCCTCGTCGCCGTCTACCTCTACTTCCAGGTGCCGCTCATGGTCATCGTGTTCCTGCCGGCAGTGGACGGCATCCGCCGGGAATGGCGTGACGCGACCGTCATGCTCGGCGGCAGCTCGCTCGTGTACTGGTTCCGAGTCGCCGGCCCGCTGCTCGCGCCGAGCTTCCTCGGCTCCGTGCTCCTGCTGTTCGCGAACTCCTTCTCCGCCTTCGCGACGGCGGCCGCCCTCATCTCGCAGCAGACGATCATCGTGCCGATGGAGATCGAGGCGGCGCTGCGCAACGAGAACACCGCGGGGCTCGAGTCCTACGCGCAGGCCCTCGCGCTCGGGATGATCGTGGTCGTCGCCATCGTCATGTCGCTCTACGCGCTCCTGCAGAAGCGCAGCGCAAGGTGGTTGTCCCGATGACGCAGCTCGCACCATCCGCTCCTGTGCGTCCGCGCCGCCGCGGCCTCGTCGAGCGGGCCCGCCGCCGCCAGCAGGGCTTCCGCATCGCGGTGCTCACCCTCACGACCGTCGCGCTGCTCGTGCCGCTCGTGAGCCTCTTCGAGTTCTCCATCCGCTTCCCGCTCACGGGGGAGGTCAGCTTCGACGCCTGGCAGCGCGTTTTCGCGGGCAACACGGGCGAGTACTCGACCCTCGACGTGCTCTGGTCCGGGCTCACCAACTCGCTCATCATGTGCGTCCTCACCGTCGCCATCATGCTCGTGCTGCTCGTGCCCACCATGGTGTGGGTGCGGCTCAAGGTGCCCGCCATGGACCGGGCGGTCGAGTTCATCTGCCTGCTGCCGCTCACCATCCCCGCCGTCGTGCTCGTCGTCGGACTCGCACCGATCTACCGCTTCCTCGCCTCCACGCCCCTCGGGTCGAACACCGTGTGGCTCGCGTTCGCCTACGTCGTGCTCGTGCTGCCGTTCGCCTACCGCTCGATCGACGCCGGCCTCCGGTCGATCGACCTGAAGACCCTCACCGAGGCCGCCCGCTCGTTCGGGGCGTCCTGGCCCGTCATCATCGTGCGCGTGATCCTGCCGAACATCCGCACCGCGCTCATCTCGGCGAGCTTCGTCACCATCGCGGTCGTGCTCGGCGAGTTCACCGTCGCCCGCTTCCTCGCCCGCGACAACCTGCAGACCGCCCTCTTCCAGATCAACCTCTCCGACGGGCAGATCGCCGCCGTCATGTCGCTCCTCGCGCTCGGCGTCACCACGATCCTGCTCATCGCCCTCGACCTGCTCGCGGGGCGCAGGAAGCGCACGACCCGAAAGGCACGCCCATGACCAGCACCCTCCCTGAAGTCGCCTCCCCTGGCGGCACCGACGCATCCACCTCCACCACGCACTCCCAGATGGCCGTCGGCGTCGAGATACGTGGCGTCACGCGACGCTTCGGCCAGACCGTGGCACTGCGCGGACTCGACTTGAGCATCAAGCCCGGTGAGATGGTCGCCCTCCTCGGGCCGAGCGGATGCGGGAAGACCACCGCCCTGCGCGCGCTCGCGGGACTCGAGGACATCGACGAGGGCGAGATCCTCGTCGGCGGCCGCGACGTCGCGAACGTGCCGGCCTCGAAGCGCGACATGGCCATGGTGTTCCAGTCGTACTCGCTGTTCCCGCACCTGACGGTGGCGCAGAACGTCGCGTTCCCGCTCAGCCTCCGTCGCGGAATCTCGGCGAAGGAGCGCAGCACGCGTGTGCCCGAGTACCTCGAGCTCGTCGGGCTCGGCGGCTTCGGCGAGCGGTACCCCAACGAGCTCTCCGGGGGTCAGCAGCAGCGAGTCGCGCTCGCACGCGCGCTCGCCGTCCAGCCGAAGGTGCTGCTCCTCGACGAGCCCCTCTCCGCGCTGGATGCGAAGGTGCGCGTGCAACTGCGCGACGAGATCCGCCGCATCCAGCTCGAGGTGGGCATCACGACCGTGTTCGTCACGCACGACCAGGAGGAGGCGCTCGCCGTCGCCGACCGGGTCGCCGTCATGCGCGGCGGCATCATCGAGCAGCTCGGCGAGCCCGAGGCCATCTACTCGACGCCCGAGAACGCGTTCGTCGCCGACTTCATCGGCCACCACTCGCGCGTGCGCGCCAGCGCGGAGGGCGGAGTCGCGACGGTGCTCGGGCAGCGGGTGCCGCTGCTCGCGGGCAGCGCCGAGGGCGCCGTCGACGTGCTGCTCCGGCCGGAGCACGTGTCCTTCGTGGTGGCCGATTCGAAGGACTCGGCGAGTGAACCGGGTGCCGCGGCTGGCTCGGGTGGCTCGGGTGGTCCGAGTGCATCGACGAGCCTCGATGCTGACAACGCGTTGCCCGCCGGTGAGGCGCTCGCGCGGGTCGTCTCGACCGGGTTCCTCGGGGCCCACGTCGTCGTCCAGGCGCGACTCGCGGACGGCACGCTCCTGCGGGCGCACATGCGGAGCCGGGACACGGGCGCGCTCGAGCCGGGCAGCGTCGTCGCCGTCGACGTGCATCCGGCGCCTGCGCTCGCGGTCCCCGCCGGGCAGTAGCTCTGCTGACCAACATGAGTGCGATTTCGCTGCGTTCTGGCGTTTGAGTGTCGGACACCGCCGGAATCGCACTGATGTTGGACACGGACGGGTGTGCCGAGGCGCCCGGCCGGCTGAGTGCGGCGGCTAGACCTGCTGCACGTCGCTGCCGGCGGCTCGAAGCGCCGCGATGTCGTCGGCGGCGGCCTCGGTGCCGGTGATGATGCTCGCGAACTCGGCGAGCCCCCCGATGACGCCGACGTGGGCGCGACCGAGCTTGCTGGCGTCGGCGACGACGACCGAGCGGTCCGCGGCGTGGAGCATGGCCCGCTTGAGTTCCGACTCCGGCAGGTTCACGTTGGTGACGCCGGCCGCGACCTGCACGCCCGTGCAGCCGATGATCGCGAGGTCGGTGTGGATGCGCTCCAGCATGGCGGAGGCGTACGGCGCGACGAGCGAGTGCTGGAGCGGGCGGAGGGTGCCTCCGGTCACGACGACCGTGAATCGGGGGATGGCCGACTCGAGGGCGAGCGCGATGGAGAGGCCGTTCGTGATGATGACGACGTCGTCGAGGTCTTCCCGGGCGAGGAGCGCCTCCGCCACGGCCGTCGTGGTGGTGCCGACGTCGAGGAGCACGCTCGAGCCGCTGGTCACGAGCGCGGCCGCGGCGATGCCGATGCGGCGCTTCTCGTCGGCGGCGCTCTGCCGCGCCGTCTCGAACGAGGTCTCGAGGCCGGTCGGCCCGTGCCCGTAGATCGCGCCGCCGTGCACGCGGCCCAGCACTCCGTCGCGCTCGAGCGCGGTGAGGTCAGAGCGCACGGTCACCTCGGAGACGCCGAGTTCTCGGCTCAGGTCGGCGACCCTGGCGAAGCCGGTACGCTTCACGAGTTCGACGAGCTCGGCTCTGCGCGCGTGCGCGGGGCCCTCTGGGGTCGTCTCGATGTTCACCACGGGATCCAGCTTACGCCTTCGCAAGCGAAAGGCACTTGACTTTCGAAAACGAAAGTGGCGTAATCGGAGCGTGCATTCCCTCACCAACAACATCGTCAAGCGTCCGACGCTGCTCTCCGACGGTCGCGAGCTCATCTACTTCGACGACGCCGACACGACGCTCGACCCCGAGCGCGCCCTCGACAGCCGGGTGCCCGCCGATCGCCCACCGGTCGCCGAGATGCGTCAGGACCCGCTCACCGGTGAGTGGATCTCGATCGCCGCGGCCAGGCAGAACCGCGTCATGCTGCCCCCCAAGCACCTCGACCCCCTTGCGCCGTCCACGCCCGCCAACCTCACCGAGGTGCCGAGCAACTACGACGTCGCCGTGTTCGAGAACAAGTCGCCCTCGTTCGGCCCCACGCTGGGCGGAGACGATATCGACGCCGACGTGCAGCTCGAGGAGCTCGCATCCGTGGGCCTCGGCCGCACGAAGCCATCCATCGGTCGCTGCGAGGTCGTCTGCTTCAGCCCGGAGTCGGAGGGATCCTTCGCATCGCTCTCCCTCTCCCGCGCCCGCACGGTCGTCGAGGCGTGGGCTGACCGCACGACGGCGCTCTCGCAGCTGCCCGGCGTGCAGCAGGTGTTCCCCTTCGAGAACCGCGGCAAGGACATCGGGGTGACGCTGCACCACCCGCACGGCCAGATCTACTCCTACCCGTACATCACGCCCCGAACGAGCGCCCTCATCCGCTCGATCGAGACGTACGGGCCGACGCTGTTCCAGGACATCCTCGACTTCGAGCAGGCCTCCGACCGGGTCCTGCTGCGCGGCGAGCACGTCACGTTCTTCGTGCCGTTCGCCGCGCGCTGGCCGCTCGAGGTGCACATGCTTCCGCATCGTCACGTCGCCGACCTCGCCGAGACGACGGCCCAGGAGCGCGACGAGATCGCCCGCGAGTACCGCCGTGTGCTC
The DNA here is from genome assembly GCF_002931515.1 of Pseudoclavibacter sp. RFBG4. Taxonomy (NCBI): domain Bacteria; kingdom Bacillati; phylum Actinomycetota; class Actinomycetes; order Micrococcales; family Microbacteriaceae; genus Pseudoclavibacter; species Pseudoclavibacter sp. RFBG4. The sequence goes on from NZ_PSYC01000036.1 coordinate 54,447, forward strand.
CGCGCCATCGACGCGATCTACGACACCCCGACCCCCTACATCGCCGCCTGGCATCAGGCGCCCGTCAACTCGCATCGGGACGACATCCGGCTCATGTTGCAGATCACCTCACCGCGGCGTGCGGAGGACAAGCTCAAGTTCCTCGCCGGCTCGGAGTCGGCGATGGGCGCCTTCATCGGCGACGTCCCACCGGAAGCCACGGCAGGCCTCCTGCGCGCGGCGCTCGCGAAGGTGGACGCAGCGTGACCCGGCCGGAGCTCGCGACGACGGCCGCCGAGGCGTTCGCGCGCATCCACGATGGGGCGCCAGACGGTCTCTGGTCGTCGCCCGGCCGCGTCAACCTCATCGGGGAGCACACCGACTACAACGAGGGCTTCGTCTTCCCGTTCGCGATCGACCGGCACACGGTGGTCGCGGCGAGGCTGCGCGACGACCGACTCGTCCGCGTCTCGAGCGGCCTGCGCGAGGGCGTCGAGGAGATCGGTATTGAGGAGCTGGCACCGGATGTGCTCGGCGGCTGGTCCGCGTACGCGCTCGGCGTCATCTGGGCGGCTGGCGAGCTGGGCGCCGACCTCAGCGAGGTGCGCGGCCTCGACCTGCACATCGAGTCGGATGTGCCCCTCGGGGCTGGCCTGTCCTCATCCGCCGCCCTTGAAGGGGCTGTGGCGGTCGCGATCGATGAGCTGTGGGGCCTCGGACTCGACCGGCGGACGCTCGCTCGAGTCGGACGCCTCGCGGAGAACGAGGCCGTCGGCGCGCCGACGGGCATCATGGACCAGTCGGCGGTGCTCCTCGGCCAGCGCGACTCCGGCGTGCTGCTCGACTGCCGTTCGCTCGAGTCGAGGATCGTGCCGCTGGCGTTCGAGGCGCAGGGCCTCGCACTTCTGGTCATCGACACCCGTGTCGAGCACTCCCACGCGAGCGGCGGCTACACGGAGCGGCGCGCGTCGTGCGAGAAGGGCGCGGCGGGGCTCGGCGTCGCCTCGCTGCGCGACGTGAAGGTCGGCGACCTCGAGCGCGCAGAGCGGGTGCTGGACGACGAGACGTTCCGTCGGGTGCGGCACATCGTGACCGAGAACGCGAGGGTGCTCGCTGTCGTCGCTGCGCTCGGCGACGGCGGCCCGCGCAGCATCGGCCCGCTGCTCGCCGAGTCGCACGCATCGATGCGCGACGATTTCGAGATCTCCGTGCCCGAGCTCGACCTCGCTGTATCGACGGCCGTCGCTGCGGGAGCCATCGGCTCGCGCATGACGGGCGGCGGCTTCGGGGGAGCGGCGATCGCGCTCGTGGAACGGGGCGACCTCGCCGAGGTCTCGCGCAGCATCCATGAGGCCTTCGCCGCGGCCGGGTTCGCGGAGCCTGCGACCTTCGAGGTGCTCCCGTCGCAGGGCGCAGGCCGCGTCTGAGGCGCAGACATCGGGCTTGCGCACCTGCTCGCCGCCGGGTGGGTGCACGGGGCCTAGGTCTGTGGGGTCTGTGGGCGTGCCTCGTGTTGTTGGCGCAGATGTTGGGGTTGCGCATCTGTTTGCCGCGGGGTGGGTGCGGGAGGCCTAGGTCTGTCCGTGTGCCTAGCCTTCTTGGCGCAGACGTTGGGGTTGCGCATCTGCTTGCCGCGGGGTGGGTGCGCGGGGCCCAGGTCTGTGCGTGTGCCTCGCCTTGTCGGCGCAGACGTTGGGGTTGCGCATCTGTTTGCCGCGGGGTGGGTGCGGGAGGTCTAGGTCTGTCCGTGTGCCTAGCCTTCTTGCCGCAGACGTCGGGGTTGCGCACCTGCTCGCCGCCGGGTGGGTGCGCGGGGCCCAGGTCTGGGCGCGTGCCTCGCCTTCTCGGCGCAGACATTGGGGTTGCGCACCTGCTTGCCGCGGGGTGGGTGCGGGAGGCCCAGGTCTGTCCGTGTGCCTAGCCTTCTTGCCGCAGACATTGGGGTTGCGCACCTGCTTGCCGCCGGGTGGGTGCACGGGGCCTAGGTCTGTGGGTGTGCTTCGTCTTGTTGGCGCAGATGTTGGGCTTGCGCATCCGCTTGCCGCCGGGTGGGTGCGGGAGGCCCAGGTCTGCGGGCGTGCCTCGCTATGTTGGCGCAGAAGTTGGGGTTGCGCATCCAGTTGCCGTCGGGTGGGTGTGTGGGGGTCTGTGGACGTGCTTCGCCTTCTCGGCGCAGACGTCGGGGTCGCGCATCCAGTTGCCGTCGGATGGGTGCGGGAAGCCCAGTTGTGTGGGGGTCTGTGGGTGTGCTTCGTCTTGTTGGCGCAGATGTTGGGCTTGCGCACCTGCTCGCCGCCGGGTGGGTGCACGGGGCCCAGGTCTGTGAGGTCTGCGCGCGTGCGGACCGGCCGCGTGCCTACCCGCGCTGGGCGAGCGAGACGATGATGTCGGTGCGCAGGTCGTCCGGGTTCATGTCGGGGCTCGGCTCGGTGACGTAGATCTCCACCATAAAGCCCGGCTCGTCGCCCGAGTCGCGGAGATCCTGGATGAGTCGACCCCACGATTCGCCGAGGCCGTCGAACGATCCGAGGTGCGACGCACCGGCCGCCGCTCCCGCCGGCAGGGTGGAATTCTGGATCGTCACGTCGCCGACGAGCGTCTTCTCGCGGATCGGCTCGACGACCGGGAAGCCGATCTCGACGTCGAACGTCTGCGAGGGGTCGCCGTGGTAGACCGCGAGGGCGGGTCCGGCGGGATGCACCTTGTCGGCGCCGATCGCCGCAGCCATCGCCTGGAAGGTCGTGTCGAAGAGCGTCCGCAGCTCGCTCATGCTGACGTTGTCGTAGCGCGCGACGGCAAGCGGGACGGCGCTCAGCTCGAAGCGCTCCACGCCCTGGCGGGGGGAATCGGGCAGCGGAAGTGTCTCTGGCATGGTGTCCTCCTCGACGCCCCACTCGAGCGGGGCAGATGCTTGACGCCAACCTAGGGCAACGGGCCGTGCGCTGGACGTCATTCGCGGGTGACCTCCCCGGATTCTCGGCGGGTTCCTGGCATCGCTCCAGCGTGGGTCCAGCGCCGAGGATGGCGCGCCGAGGGGCTACGATTCCGCAGGTGGCGCGCCGGCGCAGAAGACGGTCGGGTGGATGCGCCACCGAGCGACGAGAGACACGAGCTGCGCATGAACACGGTCGAGAACGACGGCATCGAATCAGGGGCCACCCCGAAGCGGCCGCTCGCGCGGGCGCTCACGGCGCGGCACATCCGCTTCATGGCGCTCGGGTCGGCAATCGGAACCGGCCTCTTCTACGGGTCCTCCGCCGCGATCCAGGCGGCGGGTCCGGCGGTGCTGCTCGCCTACACGATCGCGGGCGCCGCCGTCTTCATGGTGATGCGCGCGCTCGGCGAGATGACAGTGCGCCACCCCGTGACGGGCTCGTTCGGGCAGTTCGCGAACCTCTACCTCGGCGCACGCTGGGGCTTCATCACGGGCTGGACGTACGCGTTCGAGATGATCGTCGTCGCGATCGCCGACGTCACCGCGTTCGGCGTGTACATGGGTTTCTGGTACCCGGACGTCGCCCGCTGGGTGTGGATCGTCGCCGTCATCCTCTTCATCGCCGCCATCAACCTGCTCGGGGTGCGCGCGTTCGGCGAGCTCGAGTTCTGGCTCGCGCTCGTGAAGGTCACGGCCATCATCGCCATGATCGCCGGCGGCATCGCGATCATCATCTTCGGCTTCGGCAACCAGTCACCGGATGCGTCCGGTATCGGGGCGCTCTTCAACCCGGTGACGGGCGGCTTCTTCCCCATGGGCATCGAGGGGGTCATCGCGTCGTTCGCGATCGTGGTCTTCGCGTTCGGCGGCATCGAGATCATCGGCATCACGGCCGGCGAGGCGCAGGACCCGAAGCGCGTCATCCCGAAGGCCATCAACAGCGTGCCACTGCGCATCCTCCTCTTCTACGTGGGCGCGCTCGCCGTCATCATGATGCTCGCGCCGTGGAACACGATCACGGGTGACGCGAGCCCGTTCGTGTCGATCTTCGACGGCCTCGGGATCCCCGCGGCCCCGCACATCCTGAACTTCGTCGTCATCACGGCGGCCCTCTCGGCCATCAACTCGGACGTGTTCGGCGCTGGCCGCATGATCTTCGGTCTCGCAGAACAGGGGCAGGCACCGCGCGTGTTCCTGCGCGTCTCCGGGAACGGCGTGCCATGGGCGACGGTCGCGCTCATGGTCGCGGCGCTCGCGGTCGGCGCGTGGATGAACGCCGTCATCCCCGAGGACGTGTTCCTCGTGATCGCCTCCATCGCGACCTTCGCGACGGTGTGGGTGTGGATCATGATCGTCTGCTCGCACATCGCGATGAAGCGCGACATCGCGCGCGGCGGGCGCAGCGCGTCCGAGTTCCCCGTGCCGCTGTGGCCGTTCGCGTCGTGGGCGACCCTCGGCTTCCTCGTGTTCGTGCTCGGTGTGCTCGGCTGGTTCGAGAGCACGCGCGTCGCGCTCATCGTCGGCGCGGTGTGGCTGGCCCTGCTGCTGCTCGCGTACCGGTTCGCGGTGGGCTCCGCCGGCAAGCGCCGCGCTGAGCTGGTCGACGAGACCACGGCGCTCGAGGTTCAGGTTGGGCGGCGGACGCCGGAAGTCAAGGGCACCTCCCGCGACTGAGCCGCCCCGATACGATGGGGGCGCACATTCCCGGTGAAACACGACGACTGAGGCGAGTGAACTTGCAATACATCTCTACCCGTGGCGGCACGCTCGGTTCCTACTCCGACGTTCTTCTCGAGGGCCTCGCCCCTAATGGCGGACTCGCCGTGCCGGAGCTGCTGCCGCATTTCACGAACGAGGACCTCGAGAGCTGGCGCTCGCTCGACTACGCCGGGCTCGCGACGGCGGTGCTCGGCCTCTTCGCGACCGACATCCCGCGCGAGGACCTCGAGCAGCTCACCGCGCACGCCTACGGGGAGGGCCGCTTCGCGTCAGAGGACGTCGTTCCGCTGCAGAAGCTGGATGCGCAGCTCACGCTCGTCGGCCTGTCCGAGGGGCCGACCCTCGCGTTCAAGGACATGGCGATGCAGTACCTCGGGCAGACGCTCGACTACGTGCTCGGCAAGCGCGACCGGGTGCTCAACGTGCTCGGCGCCACCTCGGGCGACACCGGGTCCGCCGCGGAGCACGCCCTGCGCGGACGCGAGCGCGTCTCGGTCTTCATGCTCTCGCCGCAGGGCCGCATGAGCGCGTTCCAGCGCGCGCAGATGTACTCGCTGCAGGACGAGAACGTGCACAACATCGCCGTGAAAGGCGTCTTCGACGACTGCCAGAACCTCGTGAAGCGCCTCGCCGAGGACATCGACTTCAAGCGCGGCAACAACATCGGCGCCGTCAACTCCATCAACTTCGGCCGCATCTCCGCCCAGATCGCCTACTACGTGTGGGCGTGGCTGCGTGCGACCGACGAGTTGTCAGCGGATGAGCGCGACGGCTTCGAGGTCTCGTTCGCGGTGCCGTCCGGCAACTTCGGCAACATCCTCTCGGGTCTGTACGCGAAGCTCATGGGCCTGCCGGTCCGCAAGCTCGTGCTCGCCGTCAACGAGAACAACGTGCTCGATGAGTTCTTCCGCACGGGCTTCTACCGCCCGCGCAACGCCGAGAACACCCTCGCCACGTCGAGCCCGTCGATGGATGTGTCGCGCGCGTCGAACCTCGAGCGGTTCGTGTTCGAGCTGCTCGGTCGCGACGGCGGCCGCACGGCCGCCGCGTGGAGCGAGCTCGCGGAGACCGGCGAGATCGACCTCTCCGTCGCGCAGCACACGTTCGAGCCGCTCTTCGGCATCGTCAGCGGAACGAGCACGCACGCCGACCGTCTCGCGACGATCCGCAGCGTGCACGACGCATCCGGTGTCACCATCGACCCGCACACGGCCGACGGCGTGAAGGTCGCGCGCGAGCACCTCGAGGACGGCGTGCCCATGCTGGTGCTCGAGACCGCGAAGCCGCAGAAGTTCGCCGACACCATCTCGGAGGCCCTCGGCGCGGCAGTCGACGTGGATGCGGAGACGCAGGCTCTCCTCGACGCCCCGCAGCGGGTCGTCGAGCTCGACGACGACGAGCAGGCGCTGCGCGCGTTCATCTCGGAGCGCGTGCTCCGCTAACCGCTAGCCGCCCCGAACGCATCCGCGATGCGCTCGCTCGCCGGGCGCATCCACCCGCCTTCTGCCTGCCCTGTGCGCGTGCCAGACATGTGAAAAATTCATGCACTCGACTTCGGGAGCATGCATTTTTCGCATGTCTGCGCCGTAGAGACGGGCACGCGGGTGGGAGACGCGCCGGTTGACGCGCGCCTACTTGTAGTGGTGCTCGCCGCGCGCCGCCTTCTCGACGACATCCTGGATGCGGGCGGCGCGGATCGCGGGTGTCTTGATGCCCGTGATGCGGAAGATCACCTGGAAGCGGGCCTGCTTCTTCATCGCTTCGAAGAAGGCCAGCGCCTCGGGGTTCGCGTCGAGCGCCGCCTGGAGGTCGGCGGGGACGACCGCGTCCTTGACCCGGTAGGCGGCGTCCCAGCGGCCGTCGGCTTTCGCGCGCTGGATCTCCGCGTGGCCGGCAGGCTGCATCCGCCCCTCGTCGATGAGGCGGGCCACGTGCCCGACGTTGATCTGCGACCACGGGCTGTTCTTCCGCCGCGGCGTGAATGCCTGCAGCATGTAGTCGTCGTCGAATCGCGCCGACTGGCCGTCGATCCACCCGTAGCAGAGGGCCACGTCGAGGGCTTCCTGCCAGGTGATGCCCGGCGCTTTCGAGAGCTTCTTGCGCAGCTTCAAGCGCACGCCGCCGTCGTCGGGGCCGGATGCGAGGAACGCCTCCCACTGCTCGATCGTGAAGTCGTGGATGGGTTTGTCGGCGAAGCTCACCATGTCGTCATCCTAGGAGGGTGCCCGGGGCGACCGGTGCTGTCCGACTTCCGTGATGGATGCGCCTGCTCGCCCAGGACGATGCCGGGCCCCGGCGAGCGCCGATGGGCCTGGTCACGCAAGTTGGCCAGAGCCCTGGCGCAGCATGCTGCCGCACACGGACCCTGGCCAACGGCCACCGGAAGACCTACCCGGCGAGGAAGCTCAGGAGGAGCCGAACGGAGAGGGCGAGCACGGCGGCGAGGCCGATGATGCCGAACGCGTTCTGCCACCACCTGTTGCGCATCTCGCCCATGAGCGATCGGCGGTTCGCCATGATGATGATGAGTGCGGCCAGGACGGGAGCGACCAGGATCGTGAGGGCCTGGGCGAGCACGATGAGCTCGACCGGCGAGGTCTGGAAGATGAGCGTGACGCCGAGCCCGAAGGTGAGGATGAAGCCGCTCGTGAGTCGTGCCGTGAGGGTGTTGGCGGATGCGCCGCGGCCGAACGCGTCGGAGAGCATCGTGCCGCCGGCGATCGCGTTCGGGATCATGGAGGAGAACGCCGCCCCCGCGAAACCGAGCGCGAAGATGAAGCCGCCGATGGGGCCGGCAAGCGGTTCGAAGATGGCGGCAAGGCTGGTGATGGAGGTCGCCGTCTCGGACGTCTTCCCCAGGGCGCCGGCCGCGACGATGATGACGAGCCCCGTCATGATGCCAGGGGCGATGATGCCCGGAATGGTGTCGACGATCGTCACGTCGCGGTAGTCCTCTTCCTTCCGGCCGCGTTCCTTCGTGCCGTAGGAGGTGTAGAAGGCGGCGTTGATGGAGAAGTTCGTGCCGACGAGCGCCACGATGAGCAGCCATGAGCCTTCTGGCGCCGTGGGGATGAGCCCGCGGCCAGCCGCCGACCAGTCGGGGTTCACGACGAACGCGCTCACGACGAAGCAGATCGCCATGAGCGCGACGATGGCGATGAGCACCTTCTCGATGACGTTGTAGATGCTGCGGATGAACAGCACCGCCGCGACGCCGAGGGTGCAGATGAGGGTCCACATGACGGGCGACGAGCCGTCGACGAGCATGGAGAGGCCGAGTCCGGAGCCGACGGCGTTGCCGACCGAGAAGCACAGCGTGATGAGGAAGACGCCGACGCCCGCGACGACGCCCAGGGGCTTCCCGAGGTGGTCCTTGATGGAGGCGATGAGGGAGACCGGCGACTTGATGCCGAGTCGCACGCTCATGTCGGTGAGGAAGATCATGAGCACCGTCGAGACGGCGATGACCCAGATGAGCGTGTACTGGTAGGAGCTTCCGGCCTGCACTGCCGTGGTGAGGTTTCCTGGGCCGAACTGCCAGGCGCCCGCGACGAAGGCGGGGCCGATGAGGGCCAGCTGCTGCCAGAAGCGGCGCCGGGTTCGGCGGGATTCGACGATGGTGCGGACTGCTTCGGTCGAGACTCGCGCGTGGCCGGTGCCCGGCGTCGAGTGGAGGCGGGTGTCGCCCATGGGGGTCTCCTTCGTGGAGTGCGGCCGATGGATGGGGTGCATCCGGCCGCGAAGTCGTCATTGACTTGGGGGTCGCACGGGTTTTCGGGGCCCGTGCTTCCGGTGCCGCGTCTGGGCGGCGTGTGTCGTCGAGCTTGCAGCAGTCGACGCCAAGCGTAGGGGCAGCGACCCTGTTGTCGCTGCCCCTCCCTGCTAGGAGGCGACCGTCACGCGGTCGAGTCCGGCGATGGCGAACGCCTCCGCGATCTCGCGGTCCGCGCCGTCGGCGAGGGGCAGCAGCGGGGTGCGGACCGTGGCGTGGTCGAGGATGCCGCGGTGCACGAGGCCCCACTTCAGCGCGACGGTTCCCTCCATGTGGGAGCCGCGGTGGTAGACGTTCTTCGTGACGGGCAGGAGGCGCTCGTGGATCTCGTGCGCCCGGTCGTAGTCGTGCGCCTTGCCTGCCTCGATGAGCTCGACGAGCGCCTCAGGGGCGATGTTGCCGTAGCCGACGAGCAGGCCGTCGACGTCGAACATGGTCGGGAGCAGGTACTCGTCGTGGCAGGAGAGGATCTGCAGCTCCGGGTACGCGGCGCGCAGCGCGGGGATCTCCGTGTACCACCGGCGCATGTTGCGCACGCCGTTCTTCGTCGCGAACACGCCCTCCTGGCCGGCGATCTCGAGCTGGGTGTCGAGGTTGTAGCTGGCCTTGGTGTTGTCGGGGTACTGGAAGAGGATCAGCGGCAGTCCGCTCTCCTCGTAGATGTCGCGGTAGCGCGTCTGCGGTGCGCCGTCCTGGTAGCCGAAGCGCAGCCACCCGTGGGACGGGTAGACGAGGCCGGCGGATGCACCCGCATCCACTGCTCGCTTCGCTTCCTCGGCGGCGACGGCGTTGCCCTCCTGGGTGATGCCGGCGACGATCGGGATGCGCGAGTCGACCGATTCGCGGAAGGCGGTGATGACCTTCGCCTGCTCGGACTGGGTGAGGAAGGTGCCTTCGCCGGCGTGGCCGAGGACGACGAGGCTCTTGACGCCGTCGACGGAGCCGAGCCAGGAGCCGAGGCGCTGGATGGCGTCGTAGTCGACGGCTCCGTCCTCGGTGAAGGGGGTGACGGGGGCGGGGGAGAGGCCGCGGAGGTCGATCGACATCTTGTCTTCCTTTGCTCATCGTTGAGGTGGTGGGTCCTGCTCGCCGCTGCCCTCTCGAGCTGATGCAAACGTTTGCAGGAACGATTGCAAGTCTTCATGCAAACGTTCCCGATGTCAAGGGTCGAGTCTGGAGGTTCCTGCCGAGCAGGCGTCGAGGGCCGGGATACACTCCTCCGCATGAGGCGAAACGACAGTGCCGTTGCCCCCGCAGCGGGCGAGCGACGAGTCGTGACCCTCAAGGAAGTCGCGGCCGAGGCCGGCGTCAGCATCTCCACTGTGAGCCGCATCCTGGACGAGCGCACCGCGCAGTCGCAGTCGGCGACCGCCGTGCGGGTCCGCGAGATCGCGAACGAGCTCGGCTACCGGCGCAACGTCTTCGCATCCCAGCTCCGCCGCGGCTCGACGAGCACGATCGGCGTGCTCGTGCCGCGCCTCAGCGACACCGTCATGGCGCTCATGTACGAGGCCATCGAGCGTGCCGCTGCCGCGAGGGGCTACGTCGCCGTCGTGGCCACCACGGGGGACGACGCCGAGGGTGAACAGCGTGCGGCCCAGGTGCTGCTCGACCGCAACGTGGACGCCCTCATCATCGCCTCGTCTCGCCGTGTCGACAGCTTTCCCCAGTCATTGCAGGAGTCCGGCATCCCCCTCGCCCTCGTGCTGCGTACCGACGGCGTCAGCCCCTCGTCGCTGGGGGACGACGAGGTCGGCGGCTACCTCGCCGTGCGCCACCTCGTCGACCTCGGCCACCGCGACATCGCGCTCGTGACGGGTCCCGACTTCACCTCGAGTGCGCGTGACCGCCTGGCCGGCGCCCTGCGGGCGGCGCGCGAGGCCGGCATCGAGATCCCGCCGCATCGCATCGCGGGCGACGGCTTCCGCATCGAGCACGGTGCGGCCGCGGCCGAGCGCATCCTCGCCGCGACCGAGACGCCCCCGACCGCGATCTTCGCCGCCAACGACAACCTCGCGCTCGGGGTCATGGCGGCCTCGCACCGACACGGCCTGCAGATCGGCACCGACCTCGCGCTCGTCGGCTACAACGACGTCCCCCTCGCCGAGGCCCTGCCCGTGCCGCTGACCTCCGTGCGCACATCGTTCGACCAGATCGCCACGACGGCGCTCGAGCTGCTGCTGACGCCCGGGGTCGGGTCCGTCATCCGGCGCGCGATGCCGACGCTCATCCCGCGCGCATCCAGCTGCCCGCCCCCGCAGCGCTGAGTCGCGGCGGCTGGCAGGGCGCCCGGCGCTCGCGGCAGCCCTGACCAACATGAGTGCGATATGCGGCAGATCTGACGTGTGATGCCCGCATCGGCCCGATATTGCACGGATGCTGGTCACGTCCCGCGCTCAGATGGCCCGCTGCCTGCTCGTGCCCTGCGTGGCCGGTGACCAACTCCCGTGATGGATGCGGGTGCGCGGTGCGGGCCGTGCCGGGTGGGCGGGTGTGGTCCCGCAAGTTGGTCAGTGGGGTGGTGGCTAGTCGTCGAGCAGGTCGAGGAGGGTGCGGATGATCTCCTCGCGTTCCTCGTCGCTCGGCAGGAGCTTCGCGGCCTCCGGCAGGCTCTCGCGCGACTCGGTGACGAACGAGCTCGAGTGGTAGAGGCCGTCGCCGAGGAGCTTGGTCATGTGGGCGATGAGGGGGCTGCCGGTCGACTCGAGGATCGCGTCGTGCCAGGAGCGCTCGAGTTCGAGGATGGCGCGCGTCGCGCTCTGGTTGCCGTTGCGGGAGAGGTTCATCGCGGCGAGCCAGGCCGTGTCGAGCGCGTCGCCGACGGAGCTGCTCATCTCGATGAAGTGCCGGACGGTCGATGCCGCGTCGCCTTGGAGCTGCTCTGCGCTCGCGCGGGCCATGCCCGTGAAGCGTTCGATGAGGGCGTCCGCCAGTGCCTCCTTGGAGGGGAAGTGGTAGATGAGTCCGCCCTTGGAGACGCCCGCGATGCGGGCGACCGCGTCGAGGGTGGTCGCGGCGACGCCCACGGTGGTCAACGACTCCTCGTAGGCGTCCAGGATCCGGTCTCTAGCTGAACTCATGGCCGCCATCCTACAGTTGCCAACTGTACCGTCTGGTCGGTATAGTCCTCTTTCATGACCACACTGATCGAACAGCGCGCGGGCCGGAAGGAATGGCTCGGCCTCGCGGTGCTGATGCTCCCCGTCCTCCTCGTGTCGATCGACAACACGGTCCTGAGCTTCGCCCTCCCGTACATCGCCCTCGACCTCCAGCCGAGCGCCGCGATGCAGCTCTGGATCATCGACATCTACCCGCTTGTCCTCGCGGGTCTGCTCGTCACGATGGGCTCCTTCGGCGACCGCATCGGCCGCCGGAAGCTGCTCCTCATCGGCTCGACGGGCTTCGCGCTCGTCTCCGTGCTCGCAGCATTCTCCGTCTCCGCCGAGATGCTGCTCATCTCGCGACTCCTCCTCGGCTTCTTCGGGGCCATGATCATGCCCTGCACGCTCTCGCTGCTGCGCGGCATGTTCCATGACCGCGCCCAGCGCCGCCTCGCCATCGCCGTCTGGGCGACGGGCTTCTCTGCGGGCACGGCCATCGGCCCGATCGTCGGCGGCGTGCTCCTCGAGCACTTCCACTGGGGCTCCGTCTTCCTCATCGCCGTCCCATTCCTCCTGCCGCTCCTGATCTTCGCGCCGCTGCTCGTCACCGAGTCGCGCGACCCGAACCCGGGCCCCATCGACGTTCCCGCGATCCTCCTCTCCATGGCGGCCCTCGCACCGATCGTCTTCGCGATCAAGCACACGGCGACCGACGGCATCGACCTCATCTCGGTCGGCGCGCTCCTCATCGGCGTCCTCTCCGGCTGGCTGTTCGTGCGTCGCCTGCTGAAGCAGGAGAACCCGATCCTCGACATGCGCCTCTTCGCGGTGCCGGCCTTCACGGGCTCCGTGCTCGTGAACCTCGTGAGCGTCGTCGCGCTGGTCGGGCTCCTCTTCTTCCTGTCGCAGCACCTGCAGCTCATCCTCGGCCTCACACCCCTGCAGGCTGGCCTCATGCTGCTCCCCGGAACCGTCACGATGATCGTCGCCGGGCTCCTCATCGTGCGCGTCGTGCGCCGCGTGAAGGTGCACATCGCCATGGCGTTCGGCCTGGGGCTCGCGTTCCTCGCCTACCTCGCGCTGGCGATCACGGGCGGCTCGGCCCCGCTGTGGATGCTCGTCGCGGCCTTCACGCTCCTCGCCGCCGGCATCGCGATCGCCGAGACCCTCTCCAACGACGTCATCATCGCGAGTGTCCCGCCCGCCAAGGCCGGGGCGGCATCCGCCGTCTCCGAGACGGCCTACGAGGTGGGCGCGGTGCTCGGCACGAGCGTCCTCGGCGGCGTGCTCACGGCGAGCTACCGCTCTGGGATGGTCGTCCCGGAGGGGGCGACGGCCGAGCAGGCGCATGCCGCCCGCGAGACCCTCGCCGGCGCTGTGAACGTCTCGAACGAGCTCGAGGCCGGCGGCATGACCGCTCAGGCGCAGACGCTCCTCGACTCGGCGTTCCACGCGTTCGACGCCGGCAGCACCGTCACATCGGCCGTCGGAGCCGTGCTCATGGTCGGCGCGATCATCCTCGCGCTGCGCATGGTCGGCAAGGCCACGGCCTAGCCGACGGCGCGCGCAGCGCCGCCTTTATCAGGTCTCCGAAATCGCGCAAGCCACCCGGACCCGGTACTGTCGCTGTCGAGCCGTCTTCCAACGCAGGAATCCGCTTCTGCACTGAACTCGTTTCCGTGGGGTGGGCTACTCGACCGTGATGGCTGTTTGCGAGATTTGCCACACCCAGAGGAGAGCGAACGCATGAAGATCGGACTGCTGACCAGCGGCGGCGACTGCCCCGGACTCAACGCTGTCATTCGCGGCAGCGTGCTCCACGGCATCAAGACCTACGACAACGAGTTCGTCGGCTTCCGCGACGGCTGGCGCGGTGTCACCGAGGGCGACATCATGGACCTCCCTCGCACCAAGGTCCGCGGCCTCGCGAAGCAGGGTGGCACGATCCTCGGCACGTCCCGCACCAACCCCTTCGACGGGCCGAACGGCGGCCCCGAGAACATCGCCGTGATGCTCGAGCGTCACTCGGTGGATGCGCTCATCGCGATCGGTGGAGAGGGCACGCTCGCGGGAGCCAAGCGCCTCGCTGACGCCGGCATCCCTGTCGTCGGCGTGCCGAAGACGATCGACAACGACCTCCAGGCCACCGACTACACGTTCGGCTTCGACACGGCCGTGCAGATCGCGACCGACGCCATGGACCGCCTCCGCACGACCGGCGAGTCGCACCACCGCGTCATGGTCGCCGAGGTCATGGGTCGCAACGTCGGGTGGATCGCCCTGCACTCGGGTATGGCCGCTGGTGCTCACGCCGTGCTCATCCCGGAGCAGAAGGTGCCCATGACGCAGGTCGCCGAGTGGGTCTCCGAGGTCCACCAGCGTGGGCGCTCGCCGCTGGTCGTCGTCGCCGAGGGCTTCATTCCCGAGGGCATGGACGAGGTGCTGTCGCAGGGCACCGAGGTCTCCGGGCGTCCGCTGCTCGGCGGCGTCGGCGACTACGTGACCGCTGAGCTCGAGAAGCTCACGGGCATCGAGACCCGCAACACGACGCTCGGCCACATCCAGCGCGGTGGGGCCCCGACCGGGTTCGACCGCGTGCTCGCGACCCGCTTCGGCCAGTACGCCGTCGACATGGTCAATGAGAAGCAGTGGGGCAACATGGTCGCCCTCCGCGGTACCGAGATGCAGACGGTCGCCTTCGAGGAGGCGCTCGACGGCCTCAAGACCGTGCCGCAGGATCGCTGGGACCAGGCGAAGATCTTCTTCGGCCGCTAGGCCAGAGGCCCCCGGGCCGAGACGAGCGAAGAGGGCGGATGCGCGTGCATCCGCCCTCTTCGTATCGCTTGAGCGTTGACGGGTCGGCTGCTCCCGACGCGTGAGTGGTCCTAGTGGGCGCCGGTCGGGCCGACGAGGGCGCCGCTGAGGGAACCCGTGAGGATGACCACGGCCAGGACGATGACGGCCGCGCTCATGGTGATGGGGCGGTCGACGAACCAGCGCACGATGCGCTGCAGCGAGAAGCCCTTCGACGGAGCCTCGCGCCAGCCGCCCTCGAGCGCACCGCGCCGCTCCGCCCACCAGTCGTAGACGAGGGTCGCGAACGGCGGGATGGCGGCGAACCAGCCGAGCCCGAACATCCACCACGGCCAGCGCTGGTTGATGCCGACGAACGCCGTGACGACGAGGTAGACCATGAACATGGCGCCGTGCAGCGAGCCGCCGACCGACACGAGGACGTCGGTGGTCTGCGTCACGTACTTCAGGAACATGCCCGTGAGCAGCAGAGCCCACGTGATGGCCTCGCCGATCGACACGGCCCGCAGGAGGACCCGCGGGGTGAGCCGCCGGTCGTCGGCCGTGGCCTCGGGCGAGGTCGCCTGGGTCTGCGTCATCGGCTGCGCTGCACTCTCCGTCTGCGACAAGTTCTAGACGCGTGCGAGCAGCGCCTCGACGGCGCTGCGGAAGATCGGGAGCCCATCGAGGCCCGAGGCCATGTGGGTTGCCGTGTCCGGACCGAAGCCGAGCTCGACCGCGTGCTCGGGGTGCGGCATGAGGCCGACCACGTTTCCGCGCTCGTTCGTGAGACCGGCGATGTCGTTGCGGGAGCCGTTCGGGTTGACATCGACGTAGCGGAACGCGACCTGGCCCTCGCCCTCGATGCGCGCGAGGGTCTCGTCGTCGGCGATGAAGCCGCCCTCGCCGTTCTTCAGCGGGATCGTGATCTCCGCGCTCTTCTCATACGCGTTGGTCCAGACGGTGTCGTTGTTCTCGACACGCAGCACCTGGTCACGGCAGACGAACTTGCCGTGGTCGTTGCGGATGAGCCCGCCTGGCAGGAGGTGCGCCTCGGTGAGCATCTGGAAGCCGTTGCAGATGCCGAGCACGGGCAGGCCCGCGTTGGCGGCCGTGATGACCTCGGCCATGATCGGCGAGTGGCTCGCGATCGCGCCGGCGCGGAGGTAGTCGCCGTAGCTGAACCCGCCGGGGAGGATGATGGCGTCGACGCCGTGCAGGTCGTGCTCGCCGTGCCAGAGCGCGACGGCCTCGCCGCCCGCAAGGCGAACGGCGCGCTGGGCGTCGCGGTCGTCGAGCGAGCCGGGGAAGGTGATGACGCCGATGCGGGGGCTCATGAAGCGGAGCCCTTCGACTGCACCTCGGCGGCGATGACCGACGCGAGGGAGTCCTCGGTCTCGACCGCGGCGTCGTCGAGCTCGTCGGCGTCGTCCGGGGTCTCGGTGCCGTCGGGCAGCACGTCGATGGAGATGACGTCCTCGATGACCCCGTTGGCGAGGAGCTCATCGGCGACCTGCGAGATCTCCTCCATGAGCTCGGCCGTGACCTCGCGGTCGGTGGTGATCTCGAAGCGCTTGCCGACGCGCACGTCGTGCAGGTGGTCTTTGCCGAGGCGCGAGAGTGCGCCCGCGACGGCCTTGCCCTGCGGGTCGAGAAGTTCCTGCTTCGGCATGACGATGACGACGATCTTGGGCATCGGGAGCGGCTCCGATTCGATGGAGGAAAGAGACGCCCCCAGCTTACCGTCAGGCGCGGATGCGCGAGGCTCGTCCACAATGTCGGTGCACACGCATAGCCTTGTCACATCTTCGCGCCGGCGGGCACCTCCGCCGGTCGCCTCACCGACCTTCTGGGAGCATCCATGAGCGACAAGCTCAAGCGCCTCTTCGGCCGCGACAAGCCAGCGGCTCGCCCTGCGCTGCCGGCCCCCTCCGCATCTTCCGTGGCAGCCCAGCTGGCGGCGCAGTCCGCCGGGTCGGTCGAGCACCTCGAGGCCCCGGCCCGAGACGAGGTCATGGTCGGCGGCAGTGCCGTGCAGGCGTACGCGCCCGACGACGGCGAGGGCCGCGGGCGCCGCCCGACGAGCGTGGGCGTCATGTGGACCGACCAGCTCGGCCGAGTCGCCACACGCGCGCTGCAGGGGCTGGTAATCGTCGCGGCCGCGACACTGCTGATCTTCGCGGGGCTGCAGGTCACGATCGTCGTCATCCCGGTGCTGCTGGCGCTCATCGTGTCCGCCGCCGCGTGGCCCATCATCAAGTTCCTCACGTCCAAGAAGTGGCCGCCGGCCCTGGCGACCGTCACGGTGCTGCTCGCGATCATCATCTTCCTCGGCGGCGCCCTCACGACGGTCGTCCTGCTCGTGCGGAACCAGTGGTCCGAGCTCTCCGAGCAGGCCGTCCAGGGCTTCAACCAGGCCATCGAATGGGTGAACGCGACCTTCCCCATCACGATCGATCAGGACCAGATCAACGAGTGGCTCGGGCAGGCCCAGGACTTCATCTTCACGAGCCAGTTCGGCAACGCAGCGGCGAGCGGCCTCACCGCCGGCATCTCCGGCGTCACCACCTTCATCACGAGCGGCGTGCTCTTCGTCGTGATCCTCTTCTTCTTCATGAAAGACGGCCCGCTCATCTGGGGCTTCCTCACGAAGCCGCTCAAGGGCGCAAACCAGCGCCGCGCGCGCCTCATGGGGTCCCGTGCGGTGGAGGTCATGGGCGGGTACGTCCGAGGCACGGTCATCGTCGCGCTCGTGGATGCGGTGTTCATCGGCATCGGGCTCGCCATCGTCGGTGTGCCCCTGGCCTTCCCGCTCGCGGTCCTCGTGTTCATCCTCGCGTTCATCCCGATCGTGGGAGCGACACTCGCGGGTGTCCTGGCCGCGCTGGTCGCACTCGTCACGAACGGGCTCGTCCCCGCCGTCGTCGTCGTCGGAATCGTCGTGCTCGTCAACCAGCTCGAGGGCAACTTCCTGCAGCCGGTCGTACTCGGCAAGTCGCTCAAGCTGCACGAGCTCGTCGTCCTCATCGCGCTGACCGTCGGCACGATCCTCGGTGGCATCGTCGGCACGCTGCTCGCGGTGCCCGTTGCGGCAGTCAGCTGGGCGCTCATCCGCGCCTGGTACGAGCCCCTCGAGAAGCTGCAGGAAGACGAGGCGGTTCCCGACGACATGCGCACGCGGCTGCCGTGGCGCAAGGACCTCGGCGAGGAAGATGCCGCTGTCGGCGCTGCCTCCGACGCCAAGGGCTCGAACGCCGACGCCTGATGTGGAGCCAGCTCACCCGGGGGATCCGGAGCAAGGGGATGCTCGCCGAGCTCAGCTCGGCAGGCATCGCGGTGGCGGTACTCGTCGGCGTCTGGACGCTCTACACGATTGCCGACGTCACGCAGTTCCCGTACGACGCCTCCACCTGGTCCTACGCGGGCATGGGTGCTCCCGCGCTCCTCGGCATCTGGCTGATCGTCGAGCTCCTCAGTCTTCCTGACACCCCGGATCGCCCGCTGCTCGGGCGCTTCATGGTTCGCACGATGGTGGTCGGGCCGGTGCTGTTCACGGCCGCCTGGCTGCTCGGTTCACTGCTCCTGCTCGTGCTGACGCTGACTGGCGGCATCGTCCCGGAGCTCAACGAGACGGAATCGCCGGTCGCCGAGCTCCTGCTCAACGCCTTCCTCACCTGGCTGGTCGGGTTCGCTGCCGTGCTCTGCGGGGCGCTTGTCGGCCTCGTCTTCGTGGTGCTTCCCGTCCTGTCCTGGCGCGATCCCGCGCGGGCGGCGTCGATCAACGCCGAGCCAGCGCCGAAGGGGAGCCTCGCCAGGGCCCGGCTCGAGCGGATGACCTTCGCGGGCATGCTCATGCTCATCTTCCTCGCCCCGTCCCTGTGGGTATCCGGCGAGAGCAACGCTCGCGGGAGGAACGCCGTCGAGGCGTTCCAGAACACCTGGCTCGCGATCGTCGACTTCGAACCGTCCTGGTGGGACCGCTACCTGTGGGACGTGCTCTGGGTGCTCGGAATGCTCAGCGCCCTCCTGCTCGTCGCGTCCGTCGTCGCGGTCGTGGTCATGCGGATGCCGCAGAAGGCCACGTCGCCGAGAGGGCGCACCGCCGACCGCGGTGGCGAGTAGCGGTCCTCGGGCGCCTGGACATAGGCGGACTCGCAGCACGCTGCACGCTGCACGCTGCACGCAGCTCGCCGCTCGTTTCTCGCCGTCGTGACGCGCGGACCTCTGGCGCACCCAAAACCTGTTGTGATAATGTCAGGACATATGCGGCAGGTGGGTATCGGCCGACACGGACTCGAAGACGAGCATCCACGTCGGTGATGGCCCGCGAGGTCTGACGCCTCGGACCTCGGGGTGTGCGGCCGCCGCGGCACCGGCGAACCCGGCCATCCGCCACCGATGAGGAGAACAGCATGACCCTGCTCGACACAGCGCCGTCCAGTGACAACGGCACTTCAGCCACGAAGCTCGCACCCCTCGCCTGGGCGGCACAGAACACGAAGACCGCCCTCTGGAACGACTCCGCAGACCCCGAGGAGCTCACGAAGTCCATTGAGTTCGGCGCGGTCGGCGCCACCTGCAACCCCGTCATCGCCTTCGCGGCCATCAAGAAGCGCCCTGACGTCTGGGGCCCGCGCATCAAGGAGATCGCGGCGCAGAACCCCACGTGGGGCGAGTCGGAGATCGGCTGGCAGGCCGTGCGCGACCTCTCGATCAACGCGGCCCTCCTCCTCGAGCCGGAGTTCGAGCGCAGCGGAGGCCGCAACGGCCGCCTCTCCATTCAGACCGACCCGCGCCTGCACCGCGACGCAGCTGCCCTCGCCGACCAGGCCGAGGAGTTCTCGAAGCTCGCGAAGAACATCATCGTGAAGATCCCCGCCACGAAGACGGGTATCGAGGCCATGGAGGAAGCCGCCTACCGCGGCGTCAGCATCAACGCGACCCTCAGCTTCACCGTGCCGCAGGCTGTCGCGGTCGGTGCAGCCCTCGAGCGTGCCCTCGAGCGCCGGGCCGCCGACGGTCTCCCCGAGCAGGAGTTCGGGCACGTCGTCACCATCATGGGTGGGCGCCTCGACGACTGGCTCAAGAAGTGGACGACCGCCAACCGCATCCTCGTCACTCCCGGCATCCTCGAGTGGGCAGGTGTCGCGGCGCTCAAGCGCGCGCACGCCGTGTTCCAGGAGCGCGGCTACCGCAGCCGTGTGCTCTCGGCGGCATTCCGCAATCAGCTCCAGTGGTCGGAGCTCGTGGGCGGAGACCTCGTCGTCTCGCCGCCGTTCGACTGGCAGGCGCGCATCAACGAGAACGACATCCCCGTCGCGGATCGCATCGGGGTCCCCGTCGAAGCCGGGATCCTCGAGGAGCTGAACACCCTCAGCGAGTTCCGCCGGGCCTACGAGGTCGAGGGCATGACCGCTGAGGAGTTCCAGGACTTCGGTGCGGCACGCAACACGCTTCGCCAGTTCCTCGACGCGGACGCCCAGCTCGACGCGCTCGTGCGCGACATCCTGGTGCCCGCCGCCTAGCGGCCGCCGGTCTGCCGTATCCGCTTCCTGAACTGAGTTCGGCCGCGCCGAGGCGCGACACCCGGAGCGTGCCGAGCTCATCCCGCCTGCTGCTCAATCAGTGGGGCGGCGCAGGGGAGGTGCCGTCGTTTTCTCGCGAGGAAAGCCGAGGCGCCTCCCCTTTTGCGCGCCCCGCGCATGCGCACCCCTGCTTTCGGAGTGCCCCGGCTCCGTCCCCTCTCCCGCCGCCCTCTCCCACCCCTTCTTCTCTCCGGAACCGCCACAAGAGTGAGGGAGATGCAGGTTTCTCGCCTCGAGCGGGTGCTTCTGGCTGACTCTTGCGCCTGGCGGATGCTCAGCTCGTGGGCGCGCCACGCTTGGCTGCAGGCAGCACGACGTTGTCGATGATGCCGATCAGGAAGTCGCGGTCGGGGGAGCGGCGCAGGATGAGCGTGCGGAAGGCGGCCATGGCTGGCGCGATCATGCTCAGGGTGTCGAGGTCGACGTCGGCGGAGATCTCCCCGCGCTCGATCGCCCGCTCGAAGATGGCGCGGTTGGCGGCTGCTCTCGGTGCGACGATCGCCTCCTGGGCCGCCGCGGCCATCTCGGGGTCGCGGGCGATCATCGAGACGACCCCCGTCATGACGTTGAGCTTGCGCTCGGCGTCGCGGATGCTCGGTGGGCGCACCAGCGCGACCAGGTCGCCCCGCAGGGAGCCCGTGTCCGGGAGGGCGGCGAGGTCCAGGTCCTTCGACTTCATGCAGGCGACGGCGTCGAGCACGAGGTCTGACTTCGAGGCCCAGCGTCGGTAGAGCGTGGCCTTGCCGGCCTTCGCGCGGGTCGCGACCATGTCGATCGTCATGCCGTCGTAGCCCGTTTCGGCGAGCACATCCAGTGCCGCTTCGAGGATGTCGGTGTCTCGCGTGTGGTCGCGCTTGCGGCCGAGCCTCGGCTTCTTCTCGGCGCTTGCCGGGGGTTGCGAGGTCGGTGCCTCGGGTGCGGTCGCCGCTCCTGTCGCCTCGGTCGCCGGTGCTGCGGGGGAGCTGTCGGCGAGGTCGGTCTGCGTCATCGAAACTACCTCTCGTTGTGGTCACAGCCTAGCTCGCGACATTACGAAACTCAAGGTATCCGAAACGACTCAGTCTCGTATATGGTGAGCCGCATGTCCGAAACCTCAACCCCTGCGACCGACGGTCGCCGCTGGCTCACGCTGATCGTCGTCGGCCTCGCCCAGCTGATGGTGGTCCTCGACGCGACGGTCGTCAACATCGCCCTGCCGTCTGCGCAGGCCGACCTCGACTTCTCCGACGGCCAGCGCCAGTGGATCGTCACCGCGTACTCGCTCGCCTTCGGAAGCCTGCTGCTGCTCGGAGGTCGCCTCTCCGACCTCATGGGCCGCAAGCGCACGTTTGTCATCGGCCTCATCGGCTTCGCGATCGCGTCAGCGCTGGGCGGTGCCGCCCCCTCGTTCGAGCTGCTCGTCGCAGCCCGAGCACTGCAGGGAGTCTTCGGCGCGCTGCTCGCCCCCACCGCCCTCGCCGTGCTCACCACGACCTTCACGATCCCGAAGGAACGCGCCCGCGCCTTCGGCGTGTTCGGCGCGATCGCCGGCGCAGGCGGAGCTGTCGGCCTGCTCCTCGGCGGCGTGCTCACCGAAGCGTTCGACTGGCGCTGGAATCTCTACATCAACGTCGCCATCGCCGCCGTCGCCCTGGTCGGCGCCGTCATCTACGTTCCCTCCATCTCGCGCTCCGGCCCGCGCCCGAAGCTCGACATCCCGGGCACCCTCCTCGTCTCCGGCGGCCTCTTCGGCCTCGTCTACGGCTTCTCGAACGCCGAGACCGACGGCTGGGACTCCCCGCTCACGTGGGGCATGCTCGCGGGCGCCGCGGTGCTCCTCGTGGCGTTCGTGCTCTGGCAGGCGCGTGCCGGGCATCCGCTGCTGCCGCTCTTCATCGTCCGCGACCGCAACCGCGGTGCCGCCTACCTGTCGGTCATGATCGCCGGTGCCGGCATGTTCGGCATCTTCCTCTTCGTCACGTACTACCTGCAGCTCACGCTCGGCTACTCGCCGATCCAGACCGGTCTCGCGTTCCTGCCCATGATCGGGATGCTCGTGCTCGCGGCTCAGCTCGGCACGAACCTGCTGGTGCCGCGCTTCGGTCCGAAGGTGCTCGTCCCGATCGGCATGACGCTCGGCGCGAGCGGCATGCTCTGGCTCACGTTCCTGGATGCGTCGAGCACGTACGCGGGGCACGTCATGCCGCCGCTCATGCTCATCGGGTTCGCGATGGGCACGATCATGCCGGCGTCGATGCAGACAGCGACGCTCGGCGTCGACCGCCAGTTCGCGGGCGTCGCGTCGGCCATGGTCAACACGAGCCAGCAGGTGGGCGGGTCGATCGGCACGGCCCTGCTGAACACGCTCGCCGCGACCGCCGCGGCCGACTACCTCGTCGAGCACGGGCCCGCAGCGGTCGGCGACTCGATGATCGCCAGCTACGCGGCCGCCTACTGGTGGGGTGCAGGCTTCTTCGCAGTCGGGGCCGTGGTCTCCGCGCTGCTGTTCCGCCGCCGCGGTCAGGGCGCATCCCTCAGCCAGGAACCGGCGGAGGCAGGGGCAGCTCCCGCACTCGCGCACTGAGAGTGTGGCTGGATGCGCCCCCTACCGCTGCGGGTCCTCCACGTCGACGAGCCGCACCTTGCCGACGACGGGCGCATCCAGTTCGAGTCCCTCGGCCTCCCGCACGGCCTTCTTGATAGGCAGGATGTAGGTGGCGTCGCTCGGGAAGATCGAGGTGCGCCACGTGGATCCGCCGACGGTCGCCTCGACCCGCACCGAGCCGAAGCCGTGCGTGAAGCGCTCCGTGGCCGCGGCGATCCTGTCGGAGGCGTCCTCGCTGAGGCTCACGAACGTCCACAGCTCGCGCCGCTTCTCCCAGCGCCACAGCGGATTCGAGAACGAGAACTCCATGCGTCCATGATCGCGCACGGGGCGGCTCGCGGCGAGCCCAGAGCGGCTCTAGTGCCCGCCGCCCGGCAGCACGTCGCGCATCCGCCGCAGGCGGGTCTCGCTCTCGTCGTTGAGGCCGACGACCTCCACGGAGGCGCCGTGCTTCTCGTACTTCTCGATCACCGCGTCGAGGGCGGCGACCGTCGACGCGTCCCAGACGTGCGCTGCGCTCAGGTCGATGACCACGCGTGCCGGGTCGGCGGCGTAGTCGAACTGCGCGTACAGGTCGTTCGACGAGGCGAAGAACAGCTGCCCCGTCACCGCGTACGAAGTCACGGCGCCGTCATCCGAGAGCGTGCGGCGCACCTGCACGACGTGCGCGACGCGGCGCGCGAAGAGCAGCACCGCGCACAGCACGCCGGCGCCGACGCCGATCGCGAGGTTGTGGGTCGTGACGGTCGCGACGACCGTCACGAGCATGACGGCGGTCTCGCTCAGGGGCATGCCGCGCAGCGTGGACGGGCGGATGGAGTGCCAGTCGAACGTCGCCCAGCAGACGAAGATCATCACGGCGACGAGCGCGGCCATCGGGATGAGCGCCACCAGGTCGCCGAGCAGCACGACCAGCAGGAGGAGGAAGACGCCGGCGAGGAACGTCGAGATGCGCGTGCGAGCGCCGGATGCCTTCACGTTGATCATCGTCTGCCCGATCATCGCGCAGCCGCCCATCCCGCCGAAGAAGGCGGTGATGATGTTCGCGGCGCCCTGCCCCCACGCCTCCCGCGTCTTGCTGGAGCGGGTGTCGGTGATGTCGTCGACGAGCTTCGCCGTCATGAGCGACTCGAGCAGCCCGACGAACGCCATCGCGAGCGCGAAGGGGAACAGCAGCTGGAGCGTCTCGAAGGTGAGGGGCACATCCGGGATGAAGAATCCGGGCAGCGTGCTCGGCAGCTCGCCCTTGTCGCCGACCGTCGGCACGGTGATCGACGCGAGCACCGTGATGAGCGTGAGCACGACGATCGCGACAAGCGGGGCCGGTACGACGGTCGTCAGCCGCGGCAGGCCGAACACGATGACAAGCGCGAGCGCGGTGAGCGGATACACGAGCCACGGCACCCCGAGCAGCTCCGGGACCTGCGCCAGGAACACGAGGATCGCGAGCGCGTTGACGAAGCCGACCATCACCTGGCGCGGGATGTAGCGCATGAGCTTCGCCACACCGAGCACTGCGAGGAGCACCTGCAGGACCCCAGCGAGGAGGACGGCCGCGATGAGGTAGTCGAGACCGTGCGAGGCCATGAGCGGCGCGATCACGAGGGCGACGGCGCCCGTCGCCGCGGAGATCATGGCGGGCCTGCCGCCGAGGATCGCGATGGAGACCGCCATCGTGAAGGAGGCGAAGAGGCCGACCCGAGGATCGACTCCCGCGATGACCGAGAAGGCGATCGCCTCGGGGATGAGCGCGAGCGCCACGACCAGTCCACCGAGCACCTCGACCTTGAGGAGGCGCGGCGACCGCAGGGTGCGGAGCACCGACTGGCGCTGCTCCGGGGAGAGCGCGGCCGGGGCCGCCGAAGCTGCAGCGGGCGCGGAGGCGTGGGAGGAGGTCACGGCGAAGTTCCAGTCTCGAAGGGAGGAGTGCGAAGGGAACGGCCGGTGCGGGCACACGCGGATGCGCGTGCGGGATTCCAGGAGGGAGTCCGGGTCGTCAAGCCCAGCGGAGGGCGACAGCGTGTGCGCCGCCGACGGCGATTCTACGACGAGACGAGCACGCACCCAAGGCGCGGCTGCGCTCGAGGGGCGTCGGACGGGCCTGGACGGACCTAGGCGCGGACGCCCAGGCGGTCGAAGAGCTCCGCGTAACGGGCCTGAGTGCGCTCGATGACCTCGGCGGGAAGCTCGGGCGGCTGGCCCTGCTTGTCCCAATTCGCGGAGAGCCAGTCGCGAACGATCTGCTTGTCGAACGACGACAGGCGCTGCTTCAGCGGCAGGCTCTCGTCGGCGTAGAGCGTCGCATCCCAGTACCGGGACGAGTCGCTCGTGAGCACCTCATCGCCGATCGTGATCTCGCCGTTGGCTGGGTTGCGCCCGAACTCGAACTTCGTGTCGGCCAGAATCACTCCGCGCTCCTCGGCGATGGCCGATGCCTCGCGGAAGATGCGCAGCGAGAGGTCGCGCAGCGCGACGGCGTCGTCGAGGCCGACGAGCTCGATCATCTTCTCGAAGCTGATGTTCTCGTCGTGCTCGCCCTGAGGCGCCTTGTACGCGGGAGTGAAGATCGGCGTCGGCAGCCGGTCGCCGTCCTCGAGGCCAAGCGGCAGCTGGATGCCGCACACGGTGCCGTGCTCGCGATACTCGAGGAGTCCGGAGCCGGTCAGATAGCCGCGCACGACGCACTCGACGGGGAACATCTCGAGGCGCACGACACGCATGGAGCGTGCCGCGGTGTCGGCCGGCAACGCGGCGCCCCACCCGGACGGCTCGCGGAGGTGGTTCGGCACGTCGATGCGATCGAACCACCAGCGGCTCAGCGCCGTCAGGCGTGCGCCCTTGCCGGGGATGCCGGGGGAGAGGATGTGGTCGAACGCGCTCACGCGGTCGCTCGCGACGACCAGCAGCACGCGGTTGTCGTCGGCGGTCTCGTACACCTCACGGACCTTGCCGGACGACACATGCGACCAGCCCTCGAGGGCTGGAGCGCTGGCCGCGTCGGTCACGACTGCTGCTCGCGGGCTGCGAGCTCCGCGATATCGGCGCGGTACTGGGCGCCGTCGATGTGGATGCGAGACAGGCCCTGGTAGGCGAACGCGCGGGCCTCGGCGATCGTCGCTCCGGTTCCGACGACGTTGAGGATGCGGCCGCCGCTCGTCACGAGGGTGTCGTCGTCGCGCTGCGTGGTCGCCGCCTGCAGCACCTTCACGTTCGGCTCGGCCAGCGCATCCGGAACCCCGGCGATGGTGCGGCCCGACTGCACGTCCTCCGGGTAGCCCTCGCTCGCGAGCACGATCGTGACCGCCGCGTTGTCGGCGATCGCGAGCTCCTCGGGCAGGTGCCCGAGGGTGCCGGTCGCAGAGGCGTAGAGGAGCTCGGAGAGCGGCTGGTCGAGACGCTCGAGCACGGCCTGCGTCTCGGGGTCGCCGAAGCGGGCGTTGAACTCGATGACGCGGATGCCCGCGCTCGTGACGATGAGCCCGCAGTAGAGGAGCCCGGCGAAGGGGGTGCCGGCGGCACGCATCTCGTCGACGACCGGCTTCGCGACCTGATCGACGACGAGCTTCGAGAAGGCGCGCTCCCCGCCGAAGCGCTCGTTGAGGAATGGGACGGGCGTGTACGCGCCCATGCCGCCAGTGTTCGGCCCTTCGTCACCGGCGAGGAGGCGCTTGAAGTCCTGGGCGGGCGGGAGCGCCCGCACGTTGACGCCGTCGGAGAAGACGAACTGCGAGACCTCCTGGCCGTCGAGGAACTCCTCGACCAGCACGGGCCCGGCAGCGAGCCAGTGCTCGGCGTGGACAAGTGCGTCCTCGCGACTCTCGGTCACCATGACGCCCTTGCCCGAGGCGAGGCCGTCGGCCTTCACGACGTACGGCGCGCCGAACTCGTCGATGGCGGCGGCGACCTCGTCGAGCGTCTCCGCGAGGCGCGCACCACCGGTGGGGACACCGGCGCGGGACATGACGTCCTTCGCGAACGTCTTCGAGCCCTCGATCGTGGCGGCGGCCTTCGACGGGCCGAAGACGGGGATGCCGGCCTCGCGCAGCGCGTCGGCGACACCCGCGACGAGCGGGGCCTCAGGGCCGATGACGACGAGGTCGAAGCTCTCGTCCTTGGCGAAGTCGGTGACAAGCGACGGGTTGTTCACGTCGAGCCGGATCACCTCAGACTCAGCGGCGATGCCGGGGTTGCCCGGGGCCGTGACGATCGAGTGTGCGCGCTCGCTGTGGAGGGCGGCAACAATTGCGTGCTCGCGGGCACCGGATCCGAGGACGAGAATTCTCACCGCACCAGCCTAACCGGGGACGACGGCTCGTGCGGCCGCGTGAACGCAGATGACCGCACGGCGACACCCGTCCGCCACGCACGGCACCGCATTCGCACCGCGCCCGCCGGGCCTGTCGCACAATGGGGTGTGCCGAAACCCCGAATCGCCGATGCCGCAGGGCTCGGAGCCATCACCGCCTGGAGCGAAGCCCGCGCCGCGGGCCGCCCGACGCTCCGCGCCGACGCCGCGACGGCCGTCCGCTACACCCTGCAGGCTCTCGAAGACCGTGCCCCGGGGGCGAGCGTCGAGGTGCGGGTGCCGCCGTTCGGTGCCGTGCAGTGCGTGGAGGGCCCGGGCCACACCCGCGGCACGCCGCCGAACGTCATCGAGCTCGACGTCGACACCTGGCTCGAGCTCGCCACTGGCGGCGTGACCTGGCAGGAGGCGTTCGAGGCGAACCGGGTGCGCGCATCCGGAACCCGTGCCGACGTCTCGCCCTGGCTGCCGCTCGTGCGCCGCTGACAGGCGCGCCACGCCCTGGACGGTCTGCCCGCCCTGCTCGTCGAAGCGCCGCGGCGCTCCCCGCGGAGTCTGCGAACGCTCCCCGCGAACTGCGCGACAATGGATGCATGCTCCGCGAGAACGAACCCACTCAGTCGCGCCCCGAAGAGGGCGGCGACACCATGGCAGGCCGCGAGGTCGACGCCGGACGCGAGTTCGAGGGCTACGACGCTGAACTCGCCGAGTTCGAGGAGCAGGAAGAAGACGAGGACGACGGCGTTCGGGAGATGGCGGCGAGGGTCCACCACGTTCCTCGCATGAGCAGCTTCCTCGTGCTCGGTGCGATCGTCGGCGTCGTCCTCGTGACGATCCTCACGTTCGCGTTCCCGCCCAACGAGGTCTTTTCCCGCATCCAGGTGTTCGCGTTCCTCCTCGCGTTCACGGTGCCCGTCACACTCGCGCTCGGCGGCATCGCCGGGTACATCGCGGGTCGCGTGTCGGCGAAGCGCTCGGTCGACGCGCGCCTGATCCGCGCAGACGAGCTCGAGAACCGCTCCTAGCGCACCGGCAGCAGGCGGGCCATCGTCAGTCGTCGAGGCCCCTCGCGTGCAAGGCGTCGGACATGGCGTCGGCGCGGCGCAGCGCCCTGACGACGAGCGGCACGGCGAATGCCCGCGGGCTGCCGCGACGGCCCCGCGCGTACTGTGCCTGCCTCGCGGTCTCGGCGAGCTCGGCGACGAGGGGCACCGCGCGCACGCCGAGGGCGAGTTGCAGGGCGACGCGGTCGGGGTTCACGCCCACTCGACGCAGCGGCCCGAGCAGCCAGACGATCGCGTCGATCATGTCCGTGGTGCGGGTCGTGAGACTCACGAGCGTCGCCGCGAGCACCAGAGCGACGATCGAGCCGACGACGCCGACGGCCCGAGACAGGTCGGCGGTCCACCACTGGAAGGCGAAGATGCCGAGCAGGAAGATCCAGGTCGGGCGCACGCCGCGCCACGCGTATCGAGGGCCAAGGCGCGCCGCCGCGAAGCCGAGCGCCGCGACCGCGACCGCGATGCCGGCGGAGAGCGGTGAGCCGAGCGCGAGCACGGCCGCTCCTGCAGCCACGAGCGCGAGCAGCTTCAGCCCGGCAGGCAGGCGATGGATGACGGAGCTGCCAGGCACGTAGACGGCGAGTGCCGTTCCGCGGTCAGCCACGAGCCCTCGCCGAAGCGGTCGTGGTCGTGGTCGCGGGAAGGGGAGTCACAGCCCTCCCTCGAGGGAGACAGCAGCGCGATAGGCGGCGACCGCATCCCGTGGCGGACCGTCGAAGTGGAGGCGCCCCTCGTGCACCACGAGCACGCGGTCGAAGCCCGCCAGGATCTCGAGATCGTGCGTCACGAGCACCACCTGCTGGGGGAGCGTGGCGATGCGCGCCGCGATCGCGCGCGAGTTGCGCAGATCGAGGAGCGTCGTCGGCTCGTCGAGCACGAGGATGCTCGGCTCGGTCACGAGCACGGCCGCGAGGGCGAGCAGCTGCTTCTGCCCTCCGGAGAGCAGGTGCGCTGGATGGTCGGCGCGGTCGGCGAGACCGACCTGCTCGAGCGCCGCAGCCGTGCGTGCGGCGACCTCCGCCCTACTCAGGCCGCGGCGACCGAGCCCGAAGGCGACATCCTCGCCCACGGTCGGCATGATGATCTGCGAGTCGGGGTCGGTGAAGCAGAAGCCCACCCGGCGCCGCACCTCCCTGCCCGCGCGCCTCGTGTCGAAGCCCTCGACCGAGACGGTCCCGCTCGAGGGCAGCAGCAGCCCGTTGAGCAGTCGCGCGAGGCTCGACTTCCCGGAGCCGTTCGCGCCGATGACGCCGATGCGCTGCTCGCCGAGCGTCACCGAGATGCCGTCGAGCACGGAGCGACGCTGCGCGCCATCGCCGAAGCTCACGCTCACGTCGCGCAGCTCGATCATGCGCGGCCGCGGCTCAGGAGGCACCCGCGAGGTGCGACGGCGGCCCCGGCGTCACGCATCCACTGCCGGTGCCGTTGCCTGGTCGGGCGAGGTCGGCCGGTCGCGCCGCCGCCGGTCGGGGAGGAGCCCCGGGTAGGCCTTGTGCACACCTCGCGCGATGAGCGCCGCGATGACGGCCTTCGCGAGATCGCCCGGCAGGAAGGCGAGTGCCGACAGCGCCGCGGCCCCGAAACCGATCTTCGCCACGAGTGCGACGCCGATGATCCCGGGCAGGTAGAGCACGAACACGCCCCCGACGGCCGTCGAGACGATGCCGGGAAGGATGCGGAACGGGCTGCCGAAGCGCTCGACGAGCCAGCCGACCGCGAACGCCGCGATGGGGAAGCCGATGAAGTAGCCGACTGTGGGGCTCGCGAGCACCGCGAGCCCACCCCGGCCGCCCGCGAGAAGCGGGAGGCCGGCGAGCACCAGGACGTCGAAGAGCAGCAGCGCCGAGAAGCCGCGCTTCGAGCCGAGCACGGCGCCCGCGAGCATGACGCCGAGCGTCTGCAGGGTGATCGGCACTCCGGGGCCGGGGATCGTGATGGCCGGCACCACTCCGAGCGCGGCCACGATGCCGGCGAACACGGCGATCTGCGTGAGGTCGCGCGTGCGATTGCGGGGTGCGGGGTGCGCGTCGGTCATGCACGGACTCTACCGGCGCGCAGACCTGCGGTCCGCCCGGCCCCGCAGCCGCAGCCGAACCGCATTGAGCGTCCCCGGGGCGTGCGCTCCTGCGGGAACCTATGGAAAACGCATGCTCGTCGTGTGACGAACATGCGTCTCCCGAAGGTCTGTCCCGCCCGGCTAGCTCTTCGTGTTGAGCTCGAGCCAGGCCAGGTACTCGGGCGTCACGGTGCCCGTCACGTACTTGCCGTCGAAGCAGCTCATGTCGAGCTCCTTCACGTCGGAGCCCTCGGTGATGGCCGTGAACAGGTCCCCGACCTCCTGGTAGACGAGGCGGTCGGCGCTGATGACCGACGCGATCTCCTCGATCGACCTGCCGGAGGCCACGAGCTCGCCGCGCGACGGCATGTTGATGCCATAGACGTGCGGGTAGCGGACCGGGGGAGCAGCTGACGCGAACGTCACCGAGTTCGCGCCAGCCTGACGCGCCATCTCGACGATCTCCTTCGACGTCGTGCCGCGCACGATCGAATCGTCGACGAGCAGCACGTTCTTGCCGCGGAACTCCGTCGGGAGCGCGTTGAGCTTCTGGCGAACCGACTTCTTGCGCACCTTCTGCCCCGGCATGATGAACGTCCGGCCCACGTAGCGGTTCTTGTAGAAGCCCTCGCGGTAGTCGATGCCGAGGGTCTTCGCCATCTCCATCGCGGTCGGACGGCCCGAGTCCGGGATGGGCATGACCACGTCGATATCGCCGGCGGTGATGCTGCGCTCCACCTTCGAGGCGAGGGTCTTCCCCATGCGCAGGCGCGACTCGTAGATGGAGATGCCGTTCATGACGGAGTCGGGGCGGGCCAGGTACACGTACTCGAACGAGCACGGCACGAGGCGCGGGTTCACGGCGCACTGGCGAGAGTACAGCTCGCCGCCCATCGTGATGAAGATCGCCTCGCCCGGCTCCACGTCGCGGACCAGGTCGTAACCGCCGGACTCCAGCACCAGCGACTCGGACGCCACGACCCACTCGTCGCGGCCGTGCTCGTCGTCGCGTCGACCGAGCACGAGGGGGCGGATGCCGAATGGGTCGCGGAACGCGAGCAGTCCGTGTCCGGAGAGCAGGGCCACGGATGCGTAGGAACCCTCGACGCGGTCGTGCAGGCGGGAGATCGCATCGAACAGGTCATCCGGCGTGAGCTCGTCCCCGTTGATGCCGTGCTGCAGCTCGTTCGCGAGGACGTTGAGCAGCAGCTCCGTGTCGCTCGACGAGTTCAGGTGCCTGCGGTCGACGTTGAAGAGCTCCTTGCGCAGCTCTCGTGTGTTCGTCAGGTTGCCGTTGTGCACGAGGACGATGCCGTAAGGCGCGTTCACGTAGAACGGCTGCACCTCGTCGTCGCTCTTCGCGCTGCCGGCCGTCGCGTAGCGGACGTGGCCGAGGCCGACGTTGCCGAGCAGGTTCCGCATGTCGCGGGTGCGGTAGCCCTCGCGCACCTGGCCCTTGACCTTCGCGATGTGGAAGGTGTCACCGTCCGCCGTCGCGATGCCGGACGAATCCTGACCGCGATGCTGCAGGAGCAGGAGGGAATCGTAGATCTGTTGGTTGACGGGACTGGTCGAGACGTGACCAACAATGCCGCACACGCTGGGGGAGCTCCAAGCACAGGTAAGCGGGCCCGCGAGGGCCACTGAATTGACCAGGCCCGCGAGGGCCACTGATTTTGACCGGGCCCGCGAGGGCCACGGATTTGACCGGACCCGCGAGGGCCACGGTTTCGACGGGGCCCGCGAGGGCCACGAGTGTGATGAGGCACCGAGGCGCCCTGAACGATTTTCCGATTTTGTCACAGCTCGCGGATCCGCGCGCACCCGCGTGGAGAGGGTTCGCTTCCGGCGTCACGTTCGCGGCGCACTAGGCTGTTGGGCGCATCCCCCCGAGGAAAGGGCATTCTGTGTCAGGCAACGACCTCTACGCCGCCGCTGGCGTCGACACCCGTGCGGGTGACACCGCCGTCGAGCTCATGAAGCGCGCCGTCCAGGCGACCCACGGACCGGAAGTGCTCGGGGGCGTCGGCGGTTTCGCCGGGCTCTTCGACGCCTCGCGTCTGACCTCGTTCACGAAGCCGATCCTCGCCACGTCGACCGACGGCGTCGGCACGAAGGTCGCGATCGCGCAGGCGATCGACAAGCACGACACGATCGGCCAGGACCTCGTGGCCATGGTCGTCGACGACATCGTCGTCGTGGGCGCCGAGCCCCTCTTCATGACCGACTACATCGCCTGCGGCCGGGTCGTGCCGGAGCGCATCGCCTCGATCGTCGAGGGCATCGCGAAGGCGTGCGCCGAGACCGGCACCGCGCTCACGGGTGGCGAGACCGCAGAGCACCCTGGCCTCCTCGGGCCAGACGACTACGACGTGGCAGGCGCCGCGGTCGGCGTCGTCGAGGCTGACCGGATGCTCGGACCGGAGCGCGTGCAGCACGGCGACGTCGTCATCTCGATCGCCTCGAGCGGCCTCCACTCGAACGGCTATTCGCTCGTGCGCCGCATCGTCGCCGACCAGGGCCTCGCCTTCACCGACACCTCAGCGGAGCTCGGCGGCGTCGTCGGCGAAGTGCTCCTCGAGCCGACCCGCCTCTACACCGGCCCCCTCGTCAAGCTCCTCGCCGAGCCTGCCCTCGACGGCGCCGTGCACGCCTTCAGCCACGTCACCGGCGGCGGCATCGCCGCCAACCTCGCGCGCGTCCTCCCGCAGGGCGCCTGGATCGAGCTCGACCGCGGCGCGTGGTCGCCGAACGACATCTTCCGCGTCCTCGCGGGCTTCGCGGGCACCGACCTCGAGTCGACGGAAGGTACCTGGAACCTCGGGATCGGGATGTTCGCCGTCGTCGACGCCCAGCGTGCATCCGCGGTCGTCGAGTGGCTCGAGGCCGCTGGCCTGCCGTCGTGGGTTGCCGGCACGATCTCGACCGAGTCGCGCGACTTCGACGGCTTCGAGCAGGGCGCCAAGGGCGTCGATGGCGGCGCGGTGCGCCTCGTCGGCAGCTACGCCAGCTAGGACAGAACACGAGCCGTCGCGTCTCGCCGAGAGGCGAGGGGTGGTGCCCCCCCCCGGTGTCATTCGCCCGCGACGTGACCAACTTGCGTGCAATAGGGGCGGTCTGAGCCGGTTTCGGGGCTGCGGGCATCGATATTGCACTGATGTTGGTCACGCGCGGCGGAGTCCCGGCGGTGGAGCGGGCCTCGGCGCGGCGGCTGACGCGGTAGCGGTCGCAGCGCCTGAACAGGCCTGTGCCGCGGGGGCGTGACCAACTTGCGTGCAATAGGGGCGCTTTGAGCCGGTTTCGGGGCTGCGGGTGCCGTTATTGCACTGATGTTGGTCACGCGCCGGTGGCGCCGCGGACGAGGGGCAAGTCTCAGCGCGGCGGCTGACGCGGCGGCGGTCGCAGGGCTGAGCGGGGCAGTGTCGCGGGGTCGCGACCAACTTGCGTGCAATAGAGGCGCTTTAAGCCGGTTTCCGGGCTGCGGGCGCCGTTATTGCACTGATGTTGGTCACGCGCCGGCGGCGCCGCGGACGAGGGGCAAGTCTCACCGCGGCGGCTGACGCGGCGGCGGTCGCAGGGCTGAGCGGGGCAGTGTCGCGGGGTCGTGACCAACTTGGGTGCGATAGAGGCGCTTTGAGCCGGTTTCGGGGCTTCGGGCGCCGATATTGCACTGATGTTGGTCACGCGGCGGCGGCGCGGCGCCGCGCCGCTACTCGGCGGCGAAGGCCGCCGCGATCTCCTCGGGCGTCGCCTCGTTGGCGATCAGGGCGGCGAGCAGGATGCGCGCCTGACCGGCTCGCAGGACCGCCGCGTGGATGGCGCCGACGACCGCGAGGTCGTGTCCGCCGCCGCCTCCGCCGTAGCTGGCCTTGAGCACGCCGAACGGCACACGGCTCGACACGACGAGCGGGATGTCCGATGCCTGGCATTCCCACGCCGCGGAGACGACGCTCTGGCTCGCGTTGCCCGAGCCGAGGCCGACGAGGACGATGCCCTGCACACCGGCCTCGAGGCTCGCGTGCAGGTGGGTCGCGTCAGCGCCGGGGCTGACCGCGACGGTGTCGACGCGCATGCCGGCGACGGGCGCGGGAAGGTGCAGGCGGCGGGCGGGCTTGTCGGTGACGCTGCGGAACGCATCCGCGCGGTCTGCTGAGGCCTTCGTCAGTCCCCACGCCTTGAGCAGCCTGCCGCCGAACGCGACGAGCACGCCGCGGCCGCGGTTCTCCGGGTCGAGCGCGGCGGCGAGGGCTGCCGCGACGTTCGCAGGCCCGTCCGGCGACTCCGACTCGGCCGTGAACTGCGAGCCGGTGAAGACGACGGGCTTGTCGCTCTCGAGCTGCAGGTCCGTGAGCAGCGAGGTCTCTTCCATCGAGTCGGTGCCGTGCAGGACGATGACGGCGCTGACCTCGTCGTCCTCGACCTGGCGTCGCACCTCGTCGCTGATCGACTGCATGTCGGCGAGCGTGAGGCTCGACGAGTCGACGGCCATGAGGTTCACGGCGCGCAGCTGGGCGCCCTGCGCTGCGGTTCCCTCGAGCAGGGCATCCGCCCCGAGGCTCGGCGTCGTTGCGCCCGATGCCGTCGTCGTGCTGGCGATGGTGCCGCCCGTCGCGATGACGGCGATGAGCGGGAGCGAGGATGAGGTCGTCACGTGGTCATTTCTACCCGGTTTGGCTTCCGCGCGCGCTGAGGGTTGACTTCGCCCGATTCGTGCGAATGTACTGAGCATGCGCCGCATCTGGTTCGGGAACACCGGGCCGGTCCGCGACGTTGCGCACGTAACACAGAGTTAATTCGCGCTATCCGGGAAGCGCGCTCCGAATTCATGGGGCACATTCCTAAGATGGCCGAACTCACTGATGTTCTGGCTACCGCCGAAGATAGGGGACCCCCAATGCAGAAGAAGCGTCTGATTACCGGAGGCATCGCTGCACTCGCAGCGATCGGCCTCCTCTCGGCCTGCTCCAACCCGACCGCTCCCGACGCTGGCGGCACCGACGGTGGTGCCGCATCCGGCGACACGATCGTCGTCTCCTCGGCGAACTTCCCAGAGTCCGAGATCATCGGAAACCTCTACGCGGAAGCGCTGAAGGACGCCGGCTTCACCGTCGAGACGCAGTTCAACATCGGCTCGCGCGAGGCGTACATCCCCGCGCTGTCGGACGGATCGATCGACCTCATCCCCGACTACACGGGCAACCTCCTCATCTTCCTCGACCCCGAGGCAGAGACGACGGACGCGGAGACCATCAACACGAACCTCACCGCAGCGCTCGAGACGGAGGGGCTCACGGGCCTCACCCCGGCCGACGCCGAGGACAAGGACGCGGTCGTCGTCACGAAGGAGACCGCTGAGAAGTGGAACCTGACGACCATCGCCGACCTCGCCGCCCATAACGCCGAGATCACCTACGGTGCCCCGGCCGAGTTCCAGGAGCGCCCGCAGGGTCTGCCTGGCCTGAAGGCGAACTACGGCGTCGAGCCCGCAGCGTTCACCCCCATCGCCGATGGTGGCGGACCGGCAACGGTCGACGCGCTGGTCAGCGGACAGGTGCAGGTCGCGAACATCTTCACGACGTCGCCCGCGATCGTCGAGAACGACCTGGTCGTGCTCGAGGACCCGAAGAACAACTTCCCGGCCCAGCAGGTCATCCCTGTCGGCAACACCGAGAAGCTCACCCCCGAGGTCGCTGAGGTCATCGACGCCATCTCGGCGCAGCTGACGACCGACGAGCTCATCGCCCTCAACACGCGTGTCTCCGGTGACGAGAAGGTCGAGCCCACCAAGGCCGCGACCGACTGGCTCACCGAGAAGGGCCTGCTCGGCGCCTAGGCTCCGCTTCCCCAACACGCGGTGACGCCGCGAGGGTGGATGCGGGCGAGTCCAGCCGCATCCACCCTCTCAGCAGCAACACCCTGAACCACCGACTTCCCGACCGACTCTCCCGCTTTCCTCACCTCCAGCTCCAAGATCTACGAGAAGCGAGTTCCGGATGCAGCAGCATGCAGACGCCGAACGGCCGCACGTGCGACCCACGATGCGCCCCAGCAAGCGGGCAGCGCAGGGCAAGCGGTCGGTCACGGATGCCTCCTCGGCGGGAGTCAACGCGCTCGCGGGCACCAGCGCAGAGGGGTCGCTGCCGCTGACGAGCTTCGTCATCGGCCGTGACCGGATGACGCCGCGGATCCTGGAGCGGCTCGCCGTCACGGTCGGCCACCTCGACATCGACCCGCACGTCAGGGTCCGGCTCGCGGAGGCGCGGGGCGTCATCGAGAGCGTCATGGCCCGCGGCGAGCCCGCGTACGGCGTCAACCGCGGCCTCGGACCGCTGCGCGACCAGGAGATCCCGGAGGAGCTGCAGCACGCGTTCCAGCTGTTCGTGCTCGCCTCCCACGACGCGGCGGTCGGCAAGAACCTGACCCCCATCGAAGCGCGAGCCGTGATGCTCGCGCGTCTCGCCGTCATGGCGCAGGGCAACTCCGGCGCCACGACGGCGCTGTTCGAGGGCCTGCGCTGCCTGCTCGAATGCGGCGTCACCCCGGCCATCCCCTCCGAGGGGTCCGTCGGTGCCGCCGACCTGTCGATGCTCGCCGCCGTCGGCAACGTGCTCGTCGGCCGCGGGCGCGTGCTCGACGAGACCGGCATGCAGACCGTCCCCGCCCGCGAGGCGCTGGCGACGGCCGGCCTCGTGCCGCTCGAGCTCGCCGCGAAGGACGGGCTCGCGCTCGTCGGGGCGAACGCCGCCTCCGTCGGCATCGCGGCCCTCACCTCCGTGCGGCTCGACCGGTTCACCGCATCCGCTGACCTCGTCGTCGCCCACACCTTCGACGCCCTGAACGGCAGCGTCAAGGGCTTCCAGGAGAAGGTCGTGGCGGCCAGGCCCCACCCCGGCCAGATCAGGGCGGCCGCGCGCTTCCGCTCCCTGCTCGGCTCGAGCCGCGCCTACGGGCCGGCCACGGCGGGCTCCCTGCAGGACCCGCTCTCCATGCGCACCGTGCCGCAGGTGCACGGCACCCTCATCGAGCAGGCGGATGTGCTGCGCGAGTCGGTCACGGTCGAGCTGAACGCGCGCAGCGAGAACCCGTACATCGACATCGACAACGACGTCATCATCTCGAACGGCAACTTCTCGACCATCCAGATGGCCATCACGGCCGACTCCGTGCGCCTCCTGCTCGCGCACTTCGGCATCATGAGCGAGCGGCGCTGCTCGCTCATGATCAGGCGCCTCCGCTCCGAGCGGTCGCTCGTCGAGCAGGTGCTGTCCATCGACGACGCCGACCATCCGTTCGTGCCCGTCATCCTCGCCAACACGGCCTCGTCGCTCATGGCGCGCCTGCAGCAGCTCGCGGCGCCCGTCTCGCACCTCGGCGGGGTGGTCGGCGACGGCGTGGAAGACCACAACGCGCAGGGCTACCTGGCCGTGCGGCTCCTCGAGGACAGCCTCGAGGCGGCCGAGCGGCTGCTCGCCATCGAGGGGCTCCTGGCCGTCGGCGTGGGCGTTGCCGCTCCAGCCCCCAGCATGAAGGACCGCGCTCCGCTTGTGGTGCAGCTCTCGAAGCGCATCCGCGAGACCCTCGCCCTCAACGACCCGGCGATCATGACCTCTCAGCGAATCGACCGCGTGCGCGCCGACATCGCAGAGTTGAGCGAGCACGTGCAGGACGCGTGAGCTCCACGCTCGCCCCACGACCACCCGTCACCAGCCAAGGAGCAGCATGATCACCTTCGAGAACGTCACCAAGACGTATCCGGATGGCACCACGGCGGTGAACGACCTCAGCCTCAACATCGAGGAGGGCTCGTTCACGGCCTTCGTCGGGCCGAGCGGATGCGGCAAGACCACGTCGATGCGCATGATCAACAAGATGATCGACGCGTCCAGCGGCCGCATCACGGTGGCGGGCAAGGACGTCGCGGACGTGCCCTCCACCCAGCTGCGCCTCGGCATCGGGTACGTGATCCAGAACGCCGGCCTCTTCCCGCACCGCACGGTGCTCGACAACGTCGCGACGGTGCTGCGCCTGAAGGGGGTCCCCGCGAAGGAGGCCAGAGCGAAGGCCATGGATGCCATCGAGCGCGTCCGCCTCCGCCCCGAGCTGGTCCACCGCTACCCGGCCGACCTCTCCGGCGGCCAGCAGCAGCGCGTCGGCGTGGCCCGTGCCCTCGCGGCGGATCCGCCCATCCTGCTCATGGACGAGCCGTTCAGTGCCGTCGACCCGGTCGTGCGCGATGAGCTGCAGCAGGAGATGATCCGTCTGCAGCGCGAGCTGAAGAAGACGATCGTGTTCGTGACGCACGACATCGACGAGGCCCTCATCCTCGGCGACAAGATCGCCGTCTTCGGGCCGGGCGGCGTGCTCCACCAGTACGCGGCAGCCGAGGAGGTCATGACGAGGCCCGCCAACACGTTCGTGTCGAGCATGATCTCGAAGGACCGCGGCTACCGCGCCCTCACGTTCCGGGACGCCTCGCTCACCGCTGAGCCCCTCGCCGACGCCGTGGCTGGCATCATCGGCCTCGATGGGCACACGGCCGAGTGGTCGCTCGCGGTCGACGACGACGGCCGCCCCGACGCGTGGCTGCACCGCGCGAGCTCGCTGCGCGTCCCGGTCGGCGCGGTCGTGACGCTCGACGACAACCTGCGGCGCTCCCTGGATGCGGTGCTCGCCTCCCCGGCCGGCCTCGCGATCGTCGTCGACCAGGCCGGCGTGGCCACGGGAGTGGTGCGCGGCGAGGCCGTCTTCGCCCGCGTCGCGGACGCGAGCGGCGAGCGATCATGAACTGGCTCATCGCGAACTGGGAGACGGTCTGGCCGATCATCATCCAGCACACGGTGCTGTCGGTGGTGCCGACGGTGCTCGGCCTCGTCATCGCCCTGCCGCTCGGGATGCTCCTCGTCGGGCGACCGCGCGGACGCGGCGTCGCGATCGTCGTCGCGAGCATCGTCTTCACGATCCCCTCGCTCGCGCTCTTCGTCGTGATCCCGTCGATCGTGGGCACGCCCATCATCAGCCCGCTCAACGTGATCATCGCGTTGACGCTGTACTCGACGGCGCTGCTCATCCGCACCGTGCTGGAGTCGCTCGACGCGGTTCCGGACGACGTGAAGGACGCGTCGAGCGCCATCGGCTACTCGCCCATCAAGCGCGTCATCGCGGTCGAGCTGCCCCTCGCCATCCCCGTGCTCGTCGCCGGGCTCAGGGTCGTCGCGGTCACCAACGTGTCGCTCGTCTCCGTGGGCGCCGTCATCGGCGTCGGCGGCCTCGGCCAGCTCTTCACCGCCGGGTTCCAACGCGACTACCCCGACCAGATCTTCGCGGGCATCATCACGATCCTCGTGCTCGCGTTCATCTTCGACCGCGTCATCGCGATCATCGGCGTCGCGACCACCCCGTGGCTGCGCAGCGACCGGGTGAAGGCGAAGCGGGCGTCGAGGCGCACGCCGAACGAGCGCACCGAGACCGCCATGCTCGACACCGTCATCGCGAAGGGGGACATCTGATGTTCAACGAGATGCTGTCCTACTTCCTCGACCCGGCCAACTGGGCGGGCTCGTCGAGCATCCCGGCCAGAGTCGGCGAGCACCTCTGGTACTCGCTGCTGGCGGTCGCGCTCGCCGCCGTCATCGCGTTCCCGCTCGGTCTCGTCATCGGCCACACGGGCAAGGGCACGACGTTCATCGTCGCCACCGCCAACGTGCTGCGCGCGCTCCCCAGCCTCGGTCTCATGACGCTGCTCGTGCTGCTCATGGGCCTCGGACTGTTCCCGCCGGTGATCGCGCTGGTCGTGCTCGCCGTGCCCCCGCTCCTCGCCGGCGTCTACTCGGGTGTCGCGAACGTGAGCCGCGCGACGGTGGATGCGGCGCGCGCCATGGGCATGACCGAGTGGCAGATCGTGTGGCAGGTCGAACTGCCGAACGCGATGCCGCTCATCGTCGCGGGGCTCCGCAGCGCGGTGCTGCAGGTCATCGCCACGGCGACCATCGCCGCCTACGTGAACCTCGGCGGCCTCGGACGCTACATCTTCGACGGCCTCGCCGTCACCGACTACGGACGCGTGCTGGTCGGCGCTGTCCTCGTCACGGGGCTCGCGCTGGTCGTCGACGGCCTGCTCGCGCTGCTCGGGCGACTCGTCGTCCCTGGCCGCACGAAGCGCGGGTCGAAGGGTGCCGGGGCTGAGGCCGGTTCCGGCTCTCGCGTCGGCGCCTCCTCGGGCGCGACCGGCGCATCCGCGAGCACGGCGAGCGCGTAGCCAGCCCTCGGACGGACGGGCGGCCGCCCCGCCCCGCCTCGCCTCGCCTCGCCCTCCCGCTCCGCAAGCAATCGCTGCCCGGCGTTTCGCCCTCCTGCCTAGCCCCGCCCTCGCCCCGTAAGTAATCGCTGCCCGGCGTTTCGCCCTCTAGGAGCCGTTCTAGAGGGCGAAACGCCGGGCAGCGTTGCGCGTTGCGCGTTGCTCGGGGCTCAGGACCGGTGGGAGACGCCGCTGCGGGCATGGAGCTCGAACTTCGGTGGTACCTCGGCAGAGTGAGTCTGATAACCCGGACCAGCAGGTGATTCGCCACCGAAGTTCGCAGCGCACTCGAAAGCGCTGTGCAATCTCACCTCACCCCGTGCCACCCCACCCCGGTGTGCCGCCGCGTGACGCAAGCATTCGCTGCCCGGCGTTTCGCCCTCCAGGGACGGTTCTGGGGGGCGAAACGCCGGGCAGCGATTGAGGTGGGCGGAGGTGGGCGGCGGGTGCGCGCGGTGGGCGCGGGGCGCGGGTGCAGGGACGCGCGGGGCGCGGCACCAGGAATGCGCGGGGCGCGGGCGCAGGGATGCTCGGGG
>NZ_PSYC01000031.1:0-732 GCF_002931515.1 Pseudoclavibacter sp. RFBG4
CGGACCCTCGTAGCCGATCGCGTTCAACATGCGGAAGCAGTCCTCCCACGGCACGTCCCCGTGCCCGGTCGAGATGAAGTCCCAACCCCGCCGCGGGTCCGCCCACGGCAGATGCGACGACAACCGCCCGTTCCGACCATTCGACAAGCGCTTCTTCGTGTCCTTGCAATGCACGTGATAGATGCGGTCCTGGAAGTCCCACAAGAACCCCACCGGGTCGATGTCCTGCCACACCATGTGCGAGGGATCCCAGTTCAACCCGAACGACTCCCGATGCCCGATCGCCTCCAACGCGCGCTTCGTGGTCCAGTAGTCATACGCGATCTCCGACGGATGCACCTCGTGCGCGAACCGCACCCCGACCTCCTCGAACACATCCAGGATCGGGTTCCACCGATCCGCGAAGTCCTGATACCCCGCATCCACCATCGCTTCCGTCGCGGGAGGGAACATCGCCACGTACTTCCAGATCGACGACCCGGTGAACCCGGTCACCGTCTTCACACCCAGCGCCGCCGCCAGGCGGGCCGTGTTCTTCAGCTCCTCCGCCGCGCGCTGCCGCACCCCCTCCGGCTCCCCGTCGCCCCACACGCGGTCGGACACGATGTCCCGATGCCGCTGATCGATCGGGTCGTCGCACACGACCTGCCCCTTGAGATGGTTCGAGATCGTCCACACCTTCAGACCATTGCGCTCGAGGATGTCGAGCCGCCCCTGGACGTACTCGGCGTC
>NZ_PSYC01000034.1:0-78626 GCF_002931515.1 Pseudoclavibacter sp. RFBG4
GGCAGTCAGGCGTGGGGGGCCGTTGAGGCGCGGGCGACGAGTTCGGGGGTGAAGCGGATGTGCTCGGGGGTCGAGGTCGGGTCCCGGGCCGCGGCGACGAGCAGGTCCATGGCCTTCGAGCCGATGAGGTGCGCCGGCTGGTGGATGGAGCTGAGCGAGGTCGACGCGAAGGCCGCGAAGTCGATGTCGTCGTAGCCGATGAGCGCGATGCTCTCCGGCACTGTCGCGTGGCTCGTGCCCTGGAGGCTCTGCAGGAGCCCGAGCGCGAGCATGTCGTTCGCCGCGAAGACCGCGTCAGGGAGATCGGCGCCGTCGCGCTCGGCGAGGAGCAGCCCCGCCCGCCTGCCCTCTGACATGGAGAGCGCATCCGTCGCCAGCACCTCGAGCGTCGCGTCCGGGACCTCGCGCACCGCGTCGCGGGCGCCCTCGAAGCGGTCGGTGACCTGCTGGATCTCCATCGGCCCGCCGAGGAACGCGACGCGGCGGTGCCCTGTCTCGAGGAGATGCTCGACGGCGATGCGGCCGCCGGTGCGGTCGTCCACGGCGACGGACGGGTAGCGTTCGTCGGCGCTCTCGCGGTCGACGAGCACGACGGGGGTTCCGCGCTTGTGGAGCCGCTCGAGCTGGGGCATGTTGGCGGCCATGGGGGTGACGAGCACGCCGAAGACCCGCTGCTCCTCGAAGAGGCCGAGGTGGGTGCGCTCGCGTTCCTCCTGCTCGTCGCTGTTGGCGACGAGGACGGAGAAGCCGAGCTCGGCGGCGCGCTCTTCGGCGCCTCGCGCGACCTCCGTGAAGAACGGGTTGCGGAGGTCGAGGACGATGAGGCCGACGGTGCGGCTCTCGCCGGCGCGCAGCTGCCTGGCGGCGTCGTTGCGCACGAAGCCGAGCTCCTCGATGGCCGACTGCACCTTGTCGACGGTGGCCTTCGAGACCTTCTCTGGGTGGTTCAGCACGTTCGAGACCGTGCCAACGGAGACGCCTGCGAGTGTCGCGACGTCGCGCACGCTGACTGCCATGGGCCTCCTTCGGTGTACAGCGATGCTAGGGCACGCGGGGTCTGCGGGGCGGGTGCCTCGCTCGTGGGCGGCAACTCCGAAGGCCACGGAGGCTCGCCGCTCAGGCCTCGTCGAGCAGACGGGTGATGTGTTCGGCGCGGAGCGGCGAGTCGGAGAGGAGGATGCGCCAGCGCCACGTCGCGCCCTCGCCGGGCCCCAGCCTCCACTCCTCGTGGAAGAACGGGGCCGCGCAGAGCATGGGGGTGGCGTCGTTCCGCACGAACCACGGGGTGGGGGAGACCGGGTTCGCTGGATGCGCGCCCATGACGACGGTCGCGGGTCCGCTCTCGAGACCCAGCCAGGCGGCTTCCGCGCCGTGCAGGGTGGCGTCCGGGTCGGCGGGCAGCAGCGGCGACAGCGGGCGCGCGCCCGAGAAGCTGGGGTGCAGTCGCAGGAACAGTCCGCCGTAGCCGGCGTCCGGGCGGCCGGCGGTCGTAGGCGAGCCGAACGCGAGCTCGGCGTCGCGGAGGTTCGTCCAGCGGCTGCTGACATCGAGGACGCCGACGCTGCGCCCGTCGTCGTCGCGGATGCTCGCGTCGAGCATCCGCTCTTCCCGCAGGAACGCGGAGCCGTCGGCCTCGCGCCACGTGAGCCGCGTGCCGTCGACCGGCTGCGTCTCGTCGACCGTCTGCGAGCCGTTGTTGTCGAGCTGCACGTAGCCTCGACCAGCCACCCA
This sequence comes from Pseudoclavibacter sp. RFBG4, assembly GCF_002931515.1. NCBI lineage: Bacteria > Bacillati > Actinomycetota > Actinomycetes > Micrococcales > Microbacteriaceae > Pseudoclavibacter > Pseudoclavibacter sp. RFBG4. The sequence goes on from NZ_PSYC01000034.1 coordinate 1,732, forward strand.
GGTCACGCCGCCCCACAGGTTGACGTCGTGATCGGCGTCGCCGATGCGGATGTTCGCGACGGTCACGGAGAGGCCCCAGTGCCAGGTGTGGTCGGCGGGCCGGAAGTCGCTCACGACGGCGCCCGCGGGGGTGCGCAGCGGATGCACGTAGGGGCGGGGCGACTCGATCGGCAGCGCGCTCGGGTCGCGGTGCACGACCGTGCCGAGGCCGAAGGGCAGCTCTTCGCGGGAGGGGGAGCTCATGACCGGCGCTCGTCGCGCACCTGCGCGGACATCTGTCCGCGCAGCTCGCCTGACTCCCTGACCTCACGGAGGGTGACGGCGGCCGAGCGCTCGCTCGACGCGTAGAGGGCGGCCACGATCTCCATGGACCTGGCGGGCGCGGAGGCGACGTCCGGCAGCGCGGCACCTGCCGCGAGGGAGGGGTAGACGGCGTCGATGTACGCGTCGTGCCCGCTCGGCCGTTCGGCCGCGGGGAACGCCCAGCTGCTCGGCGCATCCGCCCCCGGGCGTGGGGTGATGCGCCAGTTGGCGTGCCCGTGCCCGTAGAGGTGCTCGAGCTCGACCGTCGCGAGTTCGGTGTCGATGCGGATGGAGCTCACCTGCCTGGGCGAGACGGCGCTGGTCATCGCCGTCGCGACGACGCCGGACTCGAAGCGCAGCACCGCCGTCGAGACGTCCTCCGTCTCGATGTCGCGCGCAAGGCGCCAGGTCTGGCCCTGCACCTCATCCACCTCGCCGAGGAGGTAGGCGAGCAGATCGAGCTGGTGGATGCCGTGGCCGAGGGTCGTCCCGCCGCCTTCGTTCGCCCACGTGCCTCGCCACGGCGCGGCGAAGTACGTGTCGTCCCTGAACCAGAAGGTGTCGCAGCGGGCGAGGAGCGGGCGCCCGAGGTGGCCGTCGTCGAGGAGGCGCTTGACGTGCGCCGTCGCGGTGCCGGTGCGCTGCTGGAAGACCACGGCGAGGTTCCTGCCCGCGGCCTCGCCGGCTGCGACCATCCGGTCGACGTCGTGGAGGGTGAGCGCCGGCGGCTTCTCGACGACGACGTGAGCCCCGCGCGCGAAGGCGTCTTCTGCCTGGGCCGCGTGCCCTGCCGGCGGAGTGCAGAGGTGCACGACGTCGAGGTGCCCGTCTGGCAGCGAGGTCGCGGAGCGCGGGATGCCGTACTTCTGGGCGAAGGCGGCTGCCCGGTCCGCGTCGACGTCCACGGCGACCACCACCTCCGCGTCGTCCCTGGCGGCGATCGCCTCGGCGTGCAGTCGAGCGACGTCGCCGGTGCCCACGATGGCTGCGTGCATTCTCGTCATGGTGTCCTCGTCCCGTCGTGATGCAGTCTCGCCGATGTCGGCGCGTGCGGTGTCCTCGATGCCGGTCGAGGCCGCCCCCGCGCGGGGACGGCCTCGGTCAGCGCTCCTTCGGGTCGCTTCAGTCGTGGTTCTCGATGTCCTTGCCGCGCGTCTCCGGGGTGAGGAGGGTCGCGAGGGCTGAGACGGTGGCGATTGCGAGAGTGAGCCCGCCGACGACGAGCGGCACGTTGTCCGAGCCCGGAGGGGCCACGAACGTGAAGATCGAGGGCAGGAAGGCGACGATCATGAGGCCGACGTTCTGCGAGATCGCGAAGCCGGTCACTCGGGTCTGCGTCGGGAACAGCTCCTGGAAGAACGTCGCGAAGGTGGCGTTCCACATCTGGAAGAGCACGCCCATCATGAGGATCGCGAGCACGATCGTGAGCACGAGGTTGCCGGACTGGATGGCGGTGAGGTAGCCGATCGCGACGAGCCCGGAGCCGAAGGAGCCGACGATCATGAGCGTGCGGCGTCCGATCTTGTCGGAGAGCATGCCGAAGACGGGGATGACGATGACGGCCGCCACGTTGGCGATGAGCGGCACCCACAGGAACGTGGAGGCAGGCATCGCGACGCCGTAGGCCTCCTGCGTCGCGAAGCTCGTTCCGAAGACCAGCGTCGTGACGCCGGCGACGTTGGCGAGGGTCATGAGGATGGCGCGGAAGACCGTCCAGCCGTTGTTCTTGAAGAGCTCGACGACGGGCGCCTGGCGGTTCTGGGCCTGCTGGACCGCGAGCGAGCGGGTGTAGGCAGGCGGCTCTTCGACGTGCTTGCGGATGAGGAAGCCGGCGAGGACGACGACGGCGCTCAGCATGAACGGGATGCGCCAGCCCCACTCGATGAAGGCTTCGTCCGTGAGGACCGCGGTGAGGGGGATGAACACGGCGGTCGCGATGATCGAGCCGGCCTGGGTGCCCTGCAGGCCGAAGCTCGCGAAGAACCCTCGTCTGCCGGCTGGGGCGTGCTCGACGATCATGGCGCTCGCACCGCCGAGCTCGCCGGCGACGGCGAAGCCCTGGATGAGGCGCAGGAACACGAGGATCAGGGGCGCCCAGAGGCCGATCTGGTCGTAGGTGGGGAGGAACCCGACGGCGAGCGTCGAGAGGCCCATGAGGAGCATCGCGATGACGAGCACGTTCTTGCGGCCGTGCTTGTCTCCCCAGTTGCCGAGCACGATGGCTCCGATGGGGCGCGCGACGTAGCCGACGGCGTAGGTCGCGAGCGAGGAGATGAGGGCGACGGTGGGGTCGCCGGTCGGGAAGAAGACGACGGGGAAGACCAGGGCCGCCGCCTGCGAGTAGAGCGTGAAGTCGTAGTACTCGAGGACGCTGCCGATCCATCCGCTGAGCGCGGCCTTGCGGGGCGTCTTGCCCTCGTTCTCCTGTGACACCGCACCAGTGTCACTCTGTGTTCTCGTCATTGAAAATCCTCGTCATCTTTGACCATGTTCGATATCCCACTCGGAGTGGGTAAGCGCTTTCCACTTTGCCACTCGCTCTGAAACGTGTCAAGTGCGATCGCGACGAAGGTCTCAACCCGCCGCCTGCGCCCGTGAGCGCTCCGCCCAGCGCCAGGCCAGGGCGGTCACGATCACGACTGCGACGCCGATGGCCGTCTCCAGGACCCTGGCCAAGAGCAGGGTGAGATCGGGCTGCGGGTGCGCGAAGTCGAGCATGACCAGCGCCAGCGGGGTGACGAAGACGAGGGCGAGTCCGTAGTTGCGCACGACGAACAGCTCCGCGCACATCTGCAGCACGCAGATGACCGCGATCGTCACGAGCGGAGGCAGGTCGACGGCCATGATCAGCCATGCGACCCCGACGCCCGCGATGGTCCCCGTGAGGCGGTGGCCGGCCCGCACCAGCTGCTCGTCGGGGCCGGAGGTCGCGAGCGCGGCGGCGGCCGCGACCATGGCCCAGTAGGGGTAGTCGAGCCCGAGAGACGTGGGGATGAGTCCCGCGACGCCGACGACGAGGCCAGCGCCCACTGCCGCGCTGGCGTCCAGCCTCTCGGGTCGAGTCGGGGTGGCGGATGCTCGTGCCCGGCGCTCGAAGTCGCGGGCGGCTGGCCGGGTCAGGCCCGCGATGCCGACGATCAGGGCGAACGCGGCCGACGCGGCGGCCGTGCCGGCCGCGAGGAGCGCATCCGCCTCGCCTCCCGGGATGGACGCCGTCGCGGAGAGCGCGAAGACGGGGAAGAGCGCGCCAGTCGGCTTCCATCCGAACCTCTGGGCGGCACCCGTGATGACCGCCGCGTAGACGGCGGTCGCCGGGAGGACGAGCCACTCGCGCTGCTCGGAGAGGCTCACCGCGGCGCCGACGCTGACGGCGCCGACCATGCCGATGGCGACGCCGCTCTGCAGGCGAGCGCGGATCACGTGCGAGTGGCTGCGCCCGTAGAACGAGACGAAGGCGCCGAAGGTCGAGTAGAGCGCGAGCTCGACGTGCCCGATGCTCCACAGGATCAGAAGTGGGACACCCACGGAGATGCCGGCGCGGATCGCGACGCGGTGGGCGCCGTTGTGGGGGCCGAGGTCGAAGAGGCGGCGGGGGTGTGGCAGCTCGGCCATCGGGTGGGTTCGTGTCATGTGCGTGCGATGGTCCCTGCTCGTGCTCTGTCCTGGAATGCGCTTTCCGAGGGTAGTGGATGCGGGTTTCGCCCGTGTTCACGCGGATCTTCCGCCGGGCTCGCCACGGCGAGCCTGCGTGAACCGCCGCGCGTGCTTGACACGATTCACTCCGGCTCGTAATCTGAGATCACTGAAACGATTCAATACGGTTCGGCGCGAACAGGCATCCGCCCTCGCCCGCACACCGTGAATCGAGTTCCCGAAGCCGTGGACGACGTCGTTCGGCCCGGGAGCGCATCCGCAACCGACCAACGAAGGCGACGAACCGTGAGCATCCTCTCCGCAGACCAGCTTGCAGCGCTCGAAGGACAGGGCATCGAGCTCCCGTCCTGGGCGTTCGGCAACTCAGGCACCCGATTCAAGGTGTTCCAGACGGCAGGCACGCCGCGCGACCCGTTCGAGAAGATCTCCGACGCAGCCCAGGTCAACACGTACACCGCGCTCGCCCCGAGCGTGGCCCTCCACATCCCGTGGGACGTCGTCGACGACTTCGGCGCGCTCCGCAAGCACGCCGAAGACCTCGGCGTCGAGCTGGGCACGATCAACTCCAACACGTTCCAGGACGACGACTACAAGTTCGGCGCCCTCACGCACGAGGACGCAGCGGTGCGCCGTAAGGCCATCGACCACCACCTCCGCTGCATCGACGTCATGGACGAGACCGGATCGCGCGACCTGAAGATCTGGCTCGCCGAGGGCTCCAACTACCCCGGCCAGGCCGACCTGCGCGGCCGTCAGGACCGCCTGCACGACTCGCTGCAGGAGATCTACGCCCGAATCGGCGACGACCAGCGCCTCGTGCTCGAGTACAAGTTCTTCGAGCCGGCGTTCTACCACACCGACGTTCCGGACTGGGGCACGAGCTACGTGCAGGTCGCGGCCCTCGGCGACAAGGCCATGGTCTGCCTCGACACCGGCCACCACGCGCCCGGCACGAACATCGAATTCATCGTCATGCAGCTGCTGCGCCTCGGCCGCCTCGGCTCCTTCGACTTCAACTCGCGCTTCTACGCCGACGACGACCTCATCGTCGGCTCGGCTGACCCGTTCCAGCTGTTCCGCATCCTCGCCGAGGTCATCCGCGGCGGTGGGCTCAACAACCCCGACGTGGCCTTCATGCTCGACCAGTGCCACAACGTGGAGTCGAAGATCCAGGGCCAGATGCGCTCCGTCCTCAACGTGCAGGAGATGACGGCCCGCGCGTTGCTCATCGACAAGGACGCCCTCACGGCGGCGCAGAAGTCCGGCGACGTGCTCGTCGCACACGAGATCTACATGGACGCGTTCTCGACCGACGTGCGCCCCGCCCTCGCCGAGTGGCGCGAGTCCCGCGGCCTGCCCGCGAACCCGCTCGCCGCGTTCCGTGCATCCGGGTACGAGCAGCAGGTCGCCGAGGAGCGCGTCGGCGGCGTCCAGGCCAGCTGGGGCGCGTAAGCGTCACCCCTCACCGACCTCACGAGCTTCGAAGGAACTGACATGACGAACCCAGCAGCAGCCGATCTCATCTCGCGCAGCAACCGCCTCGGCGAAGACCCGAAGAACACGAACTACGCGGGTGGGAACACCTCCGCGAAGGGCACCGAGACCGACCCGGTGACGGGCGAGCCCGTCGAGCTGCTCTGGGTGAAGGGCTCCGGGGGAGACCTCGGAACGCTCACCGAGCAGGGCCTCGCCGTGCTCCGCCTCGACCGCTTCCGCGCGCTCACGAACGTCTACCCGGGCGTCGAGCGCGAGGACGAGATGGTCGCGGCCTTCGACTTCTGCCTGCACGGCAAGGGAGGCGCGGCCCCGTCGATCGACACGGCCATGCACGGCCTCGTGGACGCGGCGCACGTCGACCACCTGCACCCCGACTCGGGCATCGCGATCGCGACAGCGGCCGACGGCGAGGAGCTGACGGCGAAGATCTTCGGCGACAAGGTCGTCTGGGTGCCCTGGCGCCGCCCCGGCTTCCAGCTCGGCCTCGACATCGCCAACATCAAGGACGAGAACCCGCAGGCCATCGGCTGCATCCTCGGCGGGCACGGCATCACCGCGTGGGGCGACACCTCCGAGGAGTCGGAGCGCAACTCGCTCTGGATCATCGAGACCGCCTCGGCGTACATCGATGCACACGGCAAAGCGGACCCCTTCGGCGGCGTCGTGAGCGGCTTCGAGGCGCTCCCCGCCGACGAGCGCCGTGCACGCGCGGCGGCCCTCGCGCCGTCGATCCGCGCCGTCGCCTCGCACGACGCCCCCATGATCGGGCACTTCACCGACGATGAGCGCGTGCTCGACTTCCTCGCGAGCGAGAAGCTCACCGAGCTCGCCGCCCTCGGCACGAGCTGCCCCGACCATTTCCTGCGCACCAAGGTCAAGCCGCTCGTGCTCGACCTGCCGACCACGGCATCCGTCGAGGAGCAGCGCGCTCGCCTCGAGGAGCTGCACGCGGCGTACCGCGCCGACTACAAGGCCTACTACGACAAGTTCGCGACGGCCGAGTCGCCCGCCATCCGTGGCGCCGACCCGCTCATCGTGCTCGTCCCCGGCGTCGGCATGTTCTCCTACGGCAAGAACAAGCAGACCGCCCGCGTCGCCGGTGAGTTCTACTTGAACGCGATCAACGTGATGCGCGGCGCCGAGGCGCTCTCGAGCTACTCCCCGATCTCCGACGAGGAGAAGTTCCGCATCGAGTACTGGGCGCTCGAGGAGGCCAAGCTGCAGCGCATGCCGAAGCCCAAGACGCACCAGGGCCGCATCGCCTTCGTCACGGGTGCCGCATCCGGTATCGGCAAGGCCATCGCGACCCGCCTCGCAGCCGAAGGCGCGTGCGTCGTCGTCGCCGACCTCGACCTCGAGAAGGCGCAGGCCGCCGCCGCCGAGCTCGGCGGCACCGACGTCGCGATCGGCGTCGCAGCGAACGTCGCGGACGCCGCAGGCGTGCAGGCTGCCATCGACGCGACCCTCCTCGCGTTCGGCGGCATCGACCTCGTCGTCAACAACGCGGGCCTCTCCCTCTCGAAGCCGCTCCTCGAGACGACCGAGAAGGACTGGGACCTGCAGCACGACGTCATGGCGAAGGGCTCCTTCCTCGTGTCGAAGGCCGCCGCCAAGGCGCTCATCGAGCAGAAGCTCGGCGGCGACGTCATCTACATCTCCTCGAAGAACTCCGTCTTCGCTGGCCCGAACAACATCGCGTACTCGGCGACGAAGGCCGACCAGGCCCACCAGGTCCGCCTCCTCGCGGTCGAGCTCGGCGAGCACGGCATCCGCGTCAACGGCATCAACCCCGACGGCGTCGTGCGCGGCTCCGGCATCTTCGCGGCAGGCTGGGGCGCCAACCGCGCCGCGACCTACGGCGTCAAGGAAGAGGACCTCGGCCAGTACTACGCGAACCGCACCATCCTCAAGCGCGAGGTCGTGCCGGAGAACGTCGCCGACGCGGTGTACGTGCTCACAGGCCCCGAGCTCACACGCACGACCGGCCTGCACATCCCCGTCGACTCGGGCGTCGCGGCGGCCTTCCTGCGATGACCGAGTCTGCTGCGCAGGGATCGAGCGCCGCGGGCCGGGGCGGGGCGGATGCGCCTCGCACGGTCGCGGCGGTCGATCTCGGAGCCACGAGCGGTCGCGTCATCACGGGCACGATCACGGACGGCGTGCTCACGATGCGCCACGAGGCGCGCTTCCCGAACAACCCCGTCCGCACACGCGACGGGCTGCACTGGAACCTCCTCGGCCTCTACCAGCATGTCCTCGACGGGCTGGCCGCTGCCGAGCGGGACGCGCCCGGCCAGATCGCGAGCATCGGCATCGACTCGTGGGCGGTCGACTACGCGCTGCTGCGCGAGGGTCGTGTCCTCGGGGTCCCGTACGCGTACCGCGACGAGCGGACCGCCCGGGGCGTCGAAGCCGTGCACGCCATCGCCTCAGCCGAAGAGCTCTACCGCCGCAACGGCCTCCAGCACCTGCCCTTCAACACGGTCTTCCAGCTTGCGACCGACGGTGAGCTGCTGGGCCTCGCCGACCAGCTGCTGCTCCTGCCCGACCTGCTCGCCTACTGGCTGACGGGTGCGCAGGTCGCCGAGCGCACCAACGCCTCGACGACGGGTCTGCTTCGCGCCGACACGCGTGAGTGGGATGCGGAGCTCGCCGAGCGCGTGGGGGTTCCCGCCAGCATCCTGCCGCACCTCGTCGACCCTGGTGCCGTGCTCGGCTCGCTCGAGGGCGAGGCGGCACGCGTCGTCGGGCGTGACATCGACGTCGTCGCGGTCGGCTCCCACGACACGGCCTCCGCGATCGTCGCCATCCCCAACGAGGGGCGCGACTTCGCGTACATCTCGTGCGGCACGTGGGGCCTCGTCGGCCTCGAGCTCGACGAGGCGGTCGTCACCGACGCCGCCCGCGAGGCGAACTTCACGAACGAGGGCGGCGTCGACGGCCGCGTGCGCTTCCTGCACAACGTCATGGGCCTCTGGCTGCTGTCGGAATCGCAGCGGCACTGGGAGCCGGCGGCGACGGACGCGCAGCGCTCGAGCACCCTCCAGCAGCTGCTCGCCGACGCCGCCCAGGTAGGCGGCGACGTGCCGATCTTCGACGTCAACGACCCCGTCTTCATGGCGCCAGGCGACATCCCAGGGCGCATCGCCGAGTGGCTCACCCAGCGTGGCCTCGAGGCACCGACGACGCCAGCCGGCATCGTCCGCTCGATCGTGGAGAGCCTCGCGCAGGCGTTCGCCGAGGCCGTCACGACAGCCTCGACCCTCGCCGAGCATCCGGTGAGCGTCATCCACATCGTCGGCGGCGGATCGCAGAACGCGCTCCTCTGCCAGGCGACGGCCGACCGATCTGGGATGCCCGTGCTCGCGGGCCCCGTCGAGGCGACCGCGATGGGTAACCTGCTTGTGCAGGCGCGCGCGCACGGCTGGATCCCCGACAGTCTCTCTGAGATCCGCTCCATCGTCGCCAGATCGACGCAGATCACCCGCTACGACCCGAAGATCACCCGATAGAAGCAAAGGCAGCTGCCCCATGGTGAAACGTCAAGCCCCCAAGCCCCTCGAGCTGCTCGAGCTCATGCAGTTCAAGAAGCCCGACCTCAACGGCCGTCGCCGCCGCCTCAACTCGGCGCTCACGATCGAGGACCTGCGACGCATCGCGAAGCGGCGCACCCCGAAGGCGGCGTTCGACTACACCGACGGCGCCGCCGAGGGCGAGCTGTCGCTGCGCCGGGCGCGCACCGCGTTCCGGGATGTGGAGTTCAACCCGTCCGTGCTGCGCGACGTCGCGAACGTCGACACGTCGAGCACCGTGCTCGGCGGGCCGATGGCGATGCCGTTCGCGATCGCTCCGACCGGGTTCACGCGCCTCATGCAGACCGAGGGCGAGACCGCCGGTGCCGGTGCCGCCGCCGCCGCGGGCATCCCCTTCACCCTGTCGACGCTCGGAACGACGACGATCGAAGAGGTCGCGAAGGTCAACCCGAACGGCCGCAACTGGTTCCAGCTGTACGTCATGAAGGACCGCTCGATCTCCTACGGCCTCGTCGAGCGCGCCGCGAAGGCTGGCTTCGACACGCTGCACTTCACGGTCGACACCCCCGTCGCCGGCGCCCGCCTGCGCGACAAGCGCAACGGCTTCTCGATCCCGCCGCAGCTGACCGTCGGCACGATCATCAACGCCATCCCGCGCCCCTGGTGGTGGATCGACTTCCTCACCACTCCGAAGCTCGAGTTCGCGTCGCTCGCGACGACGGGCGGCACGGTCGGCGAGCTGCTCGACTCGGCGATGGACCCGACGATCAACTTCGAGGACCTCAAGGTCATCCGCGAGATGTGGCCGGGCAAGATCGTCATCAAGGGCGTCCAGAACCTGGAGGACTCGAAGACGTTCGCCGACCTCGGCGTCGACGGCATCGTCCTCTCCAACCACGGCGGGCGGCAGCTGGATCGGGCTCCGATCCCCTTCCACCTGCTCCCCGCCGTTGCACGCGAGGTCGGCAAGGACCTCGAAATCGGCGTCGACACCGGCATCATGAACGGCGCCGACATCGTCGCGTCCGTCGCACTCGGCGCGAACTTCACGATGATCGGCCGCGCCTACCTGTACGGCCTCATGGCCGGCGGGCGCGAGGGCGTCGACCGCACCATCGCGATCCTCTCCGACGAGATCATCCGCACCATGAAGCTGCTCGGTGCGCACTCCCTCGAGGAGCTGAACCCGTCGCACGTCACGCAGCTGAAGCGCTACGTGCCGACGACGTTCATCGAAGCGGCCCCCGACCGCGTGTAGCCCGTGCGGTCTGCCCCGCCGAAGCTAAGCCGCGCGCATCAACGCGGCAGAGTTGTGGCCTGGTGCCGTTCCCTCTCCGGGGAACTGCACCAGGCCACAACTGTGCGCTCGGCCTGAACAGGGTGGGCTAGGCCCAGCCCCAGGCGCCATCAGGCCGGACGTTCAAGGCGCGGTGCCAGACGGTGGTGTCCGACGCTCGCAGGGCCTCTTCATCGACGGTGACGCCCCAGCCTGGCCGGTCGTCGCGCAGGTCCAGATAGCCATCCCGCGGGAGATAGGGATCCGGGCACCAGGTGGTGTCGTCGAACTTGTACTCGAGTGTCAGGAAGTTGCTGCAAGCGGCCGCGAAGTGCACATTGTGCGCGGTGGCCAACGGTCCCATGGGGTTGTGCGGGGCAAGCATGATGTTGTGCAGCTCGGCGACGGTCGCGATACGGCGCATCTGCGACAGCCCACCGACCACCGCGATGTCGGGCTGTGCGATGTCCACTCCGCCGGCGTTGAAGAGCGAGAGGAACTCGTGGGCCGAATAGAGGCTCTCGCCGGTTGCAAGCGGAACCCTGAGCTGACTCCGGAGGTGCCCCCAGGACGCGAAGTGCTCGGGTCTGAGCGGTTCCTCGAGGAACATCGGCTGGTAAGGGGCGAGCGCGTTGCCCAGCTCGATCGCCTTGTACGGTTCGAAGATCTGGGCGTGGGCGTCGAAGCCGAAATCCCAGCGTGGATCCGCGTGCTCTCGGATGTCGCCGAAGTACGAGGCCACCTCGTTCACGACAAGGCCCCATCTGCGCTCGTGGATGTCAGAACGCCACGGGCTCAGCTTGAAGGACGTGAACCCGTAGCGCTCGTTGAGCTCTGCGGTGCGGTCTCGAACGTCTTCCGGGTCTGGGGCCGCGTAGAGGCCGCAGTAGACGCTGACCCGGTCTCGCACGCGACCTCCGAGGAGGCGGTAGACCGGCACCCCGAGCGAGCGGGCCGCGATGTCCCACAGGGCGTGGTCGATCGCGGCGATGGCCGCCAGGCCGAGCGCGCCCGGTGGGAAGCGCGCCAGGCGCAGCATCTTCTGCGTGACGTGCTCGACTCGAGTCGGATCCTCGTTCTCGATCTGCTCGAGCAGGTACTGGAAGATCGGGAAGAGCGCCCCATCCGGCCCGTGGTTGTAGGCCTCTCCCCAGCCGGACACACCCTCATCGGTGTCGAGGCGAACGAGCACGCGGGGGCGGTCGCCGACGCGCGCGAGGAACGCCTCGAGGCCGACGATCTTCACGCGTTCGCCGCGAGGTCGACGCTCGGCTGCAGCTCGTGCTCGACCGACCATTCGGCGAGGATCCTCGAGACCCGCGCCGCGGTCGCCTCGTCGACCTCATGGCTGGGCGGACGCACGGCCTTCGAGCCGATCCCGAGCTGGAAGAGTGCCTCCTTGATGACGCTGACGTTGTTGGCGTTCGAGTCGAGTGCTCTGAGCTCCTCGAACTCGCTGATCGACTCCGTCAGGCGTCGTGCTGCGCTGAGATCGCCGGCTTGCAGCGTGCGGAGGAGTTCGAGGGAGAGTCGCGGGTTGACGCAGACGAGACCCGAGGTGAAACCGGTCGCACCGTGCGCGAAGTACGAGAGGGCGTACGGTTCGGCGAGCCCCGCGATCCAGACGAGGTGCGGAGCCGCGCCTTTCACTCGCGCGAACATGACGGGGTCGGCGACCGCGTACTTCACTCCGACCACATTCGGGCAGCGCGCCGAGAGCTGGGCGATCATGTCACCGGTCACCCAGGGGTTGCGGATGTAGAGCACGACGCCCAGCTCTGGGAGCGCATCCGCGATCGTCGCGTGGTAGTCGATCCAGCCTGCACGGGAGATATACGGATGCACCGGCTGATGGATCATCACCATCTCGGCGCCAGCGGCGGCGGCTGCGAGTCCGTCGGCGATGGCCGTCTCGGTGTCGAAGCCGACGCCGGCGACGATCAACGCGCGGCCGGCGGCGTGCGCGGCAACGGACTGAAGCACCTGCAGCCGCTCGTCGGGGCGAAGAGCGTAGAACTCACCCGTGTTGCCGTTGGGTGTCAGGACTCGCACGCCTGCTTCGAGCATCCGGTCGAGGACGACGCGGAGGTCGTCGAAGTCGACAGCCCCGTCGGTGAAAGGCGTCACGGGGATCGCGACGACGTCAGCGAGGCGGGCAGCGTTCTCATGCATCGTGTTCCTCCAGGAGGGAGAGGGCGTGTTCCGTGAAGCGTCGGATGTGGAGGTCGACGAGATGCTTGGCTTCGGCTGCGTCTCCTCGTTCGGCAGCTTCGAGGATCGCCACGTGCTCGTGAGCCTCATGGACCCAGGTGATGCCGTTTCGCCAGGCGGTCACGCTGATGAGAGCGGTCTGGTCGCGGAGGTCGTCGAGCATCGAGAGCAGAAGCGGGTTGCCGCAGCTTGCGTAGGTGAGGCGGTGGAAGTCGCGATTGGCGATGCTTCGCTCGGCGCTGTCGGCCGCCGCCTCCGAGCGCTCGAGCGCGACTCGTGCCGCCGCGAGGTCGATGCCGTTGGTTACGGCGAGTCTCACGGCCTCGGGTTCGAGGAGGCAGCGAACTTCGAAGACGGATCGTGCCATCTCGAAGTCGACAGACCTCACGACGGCTCCGCGGTACTCCATCATCGAGACCAGGCCGAGGCCCGCCAGCGTCTTGAGCGCTTCTCGCACGGGGGTCTTGGAGACCCCGAAGCTCGCCGCGAGCTCTGATTCGACCAGGGGCTGCCCAGCTCGAAGTGCTCCGGAGAGGATCGACTTCCTCAGTGATTCAACAACATGCCCCGTACGCGACAACGGCGTCGCCATCGGGGCCAAGGGTTCAAAGCTCATGTGGCCCTCCTTCGAGATGGACACTAGCACGATCTAATCGAGCATGTATGGTGTCTAGTATATGATCGACCGCATCGCCGATTGGCGCTGTTGAGGCAACGACGCCACGAAAGGAATCGCAATGACGCGTTCTCACCCCCGGAGACGGAAGCTCACGACCATCGCGCTCGCAGGTGCGCTCACAACGACCCTCGCACTCACGGCGTGCGCCGGCGGAGGTGACGCCAGCGAAGACGGTGTCGTCACGCTCCAGCTCTGGGATACGGACACGCGCCCTGAGCGGACCGAGAGCCTGCAGGAGCTGATCTCGATGTTCGAGGCCGAGAACCCGGACATCAAAGTCGAATACCTCGGGTTGCCGACCGACTCCTACATGCAGAAGATCGGCACCGCGATCGCCACGAACTCGACCCCGGACCTCGTCACCCCGAAGGCCTCGGACCTGTCCGCGCTTGTCGCGCAGGGTGCGCTTGCCCCGATCGATGACCTCATCGCGGACGGCAACTGGGAGGACCAGCTTGATCCCGGCCTCGTCGACAGCACCAGAAAGGCAGTGCCGGACGGTGCCCTCTACATGACCCCGGCGACCGCCATCGCCGACACCTTGTACTCCCGTGCCGATTGGCTCGCCGATGCGGGTCTCGAGGCCCCCACGACCTGGGAGGAGTTCGACGCGGCCGCCGTCGCCCTCACTGATCAGTCCACCGGGCAGTTCGGGTACACGATCCGCGGAGGAAACGGCTTCTTCCCGCAGTTCATGGAGATGGTCTACACCCGCGCTGGCATCTCGGAGATCTTCGACGAGAGCGGAAAGGCCACGCTCGACGACCCCGCCATCGTCGAGGCGACCGAGAAGTACGCAGAGCTCTACAAGGCCACGACGGCCGAAAGCGACCTGACGGCCGACTTCAAGGTGATGATCGCCCAGTTCACCGGCGGGGGAGCGGGGATGCTGAGCCACTCCATCGGCTCGTACCCGACCATGCTCCAAACGCTCGAGCCCGAGCAGATCGCCGTGCATGCACCGTTCCCAGCAGAGAACGGAGTCGAGGTCATCGGGCGTGTCACAGCCGGATTCGCCATGTTCGAGCAGAGCGAGAAGAAGGAAGCTGCGGCGAAGTTCCTCGAGTTCACCATGAGCCAGGAGGGCAACAGCTTCTGGGCAGAGGCCTCCGGGTACATCCCGGGCAACACCGCGGTCTTCGAAGACCAGTGGGTGCAGGACAACCCGGCCATCTCGACCGCCATCGCAGCGAGCCAGAGCCCGAACGCCGTCTCCATGAACGTGCCCTACTACCTGCCCGAGTGGACCTCCATCACGGGAACCGACATGCTCCCGGACTGGCAGCGGGTCCTGCAGGGCCAGATGACCGCCTCCGAGTTCTGCTCCAAGTGGGCGGATTCGCTCACAGAGGCCAACGAACGGTTCCTGGAACTCACCTCGTGATCCTACGACCGAGCTTCACCGTGGCGGGAGCTCTCTCTCCCGCCACGGTGGAAAGGAAATGATGACGAAAACGGTCCCTCTTCAGAAGCCTCCCCGACGGCGGATGAACCGCACCAAGTGGTATCCGTACGCGCTGATCGCGCCCGCCGCCGCACTGGTGCTGATCTTCCTGGTCTACCCGGTCGGCAGCGTCTTCTACTACAGCCTGCAGCAGTACAACCCGACGTTCCCCATCTACAACGGCTTCGTCGGCCTGGGCAACTTCGCCGACATCGCCGCAGACGAGAAGTTCTGGCGCAGCCTCGGCTTCACCTTCCAATGGGTGGTTGTCGAGGTCGGACTCCAGTTCGTGTTCGGCATGGTCTTGGCGCTCCTCATCAACCAGGCGTTCAAGGGCCGCGGCATCGTCCGCTCGCTGGTCTTCACGCCGTGGGCTGTTGCCGGGATCCTGACGACCACGATCTGGCTGCTCATCTACAACCCGACCACGGGCCTCGGCCGGTACCTCGCCGACATGGGCCTCGTGCAGTACGGAACCTCGCTGCTGTCCGGTGAGGGAACCGCCTTCTGGGCCGCAGTGCTCGCGGAGCTCTGGAAGGGCGCCCCGTTCTTCGCGATCCTCATCCTCGCGGACCTGCAGTCGGTGCCGCAGGACCTCTACGAGTCCGCCGAGATGGACGGCGCGGGCCGCATCCGCAAGTTCGTGTCGATCACCTGGCCCCACGTGCGGCAGGCCGTTGTCATCGCGACC
The DNA here is from genome assembly GCF_002931515.1 of Pseudoclavibacter sp. RFBG4. Classification (NCBI taxonomy): domain Bacteria; kingdom Bacillati; phylum Actinomycetota; class Actinomycetes; order Micrococcales; family Microbacteriaceae; genus Pseudoclavibacter; species Pseudoclavibacter sp. RFBG4. The sequence continues at coordinate 17,020 of NZ_PSYC01000034.1, forward strand.
CTGCTCAGGGCGGTGTGGGAGTTCAACAACGTCGATCTCCTCTTCACCCTGACGGGCGGTGGGCCCGCCGGATCGACGACGACGCTTCCGCTCTACGTCGCTCAGACCGCGATCTTCGACCGCGAGTTCGGCTACGGCTCAGCCCTCACCGTCATCGCCTTCATCATCCTCATCGTGTTCACCGTGATCTATCTCCGAGCCAACCGCTTCGGACGGGAGAACTGACATGTCCCTCACCACACTCGCGCAACCGCAGGGGCTCCCGGCGCCCACCGAACCCGAGGTGCCGCGGAGCAAGACGCAGGCGCCGCTCAACAAGCCGCGACCGAAGCCGCTGCTCGACCGGCTCCTGCTCGCCGTGCCGCTGACCATCGCGCTCATCTTCACGCTCGTCCCGTTCTACTGGATGCTGCTCTTCGCGTTCCGCCCCGCCGGGTCGACCTCGCTCGTCCCGTGGCCGATCACGTTCGACCACTTCATCAAGGTGTGGAACGGCAACGGCTTCGGCGTCTTCTTCCTCAACAGCCTGTACGTCGCCGGCGTCAGCCTCATCATCTCGACGGTGATCGGACTCCTCGGCGGCTACGCGCTCGCCCGCTTCGCGTTCCGCGGCAAGTCGGCATTCGTGCTGATCATGCTGTGCACGCAGTTCATCCCGGGCGCCATGCTCCTGATCCCGCTCTTCCAGGTATTCAACGGGCTCGGGCTGACGAACTCGCTCTGGGCGCTCATCATCTCCGACACCGTCTTCCAACTGCCGCTGTCGCTTGTCTTGATGGCCGGCTTCATACGCAACGTGCCGATCGATCTGGAGGAGCAGGCGTGGGTGGATGGGTGCTCCCGGTTCCGGGCCTTCATCACCGTCGTGCTGCCCCTCCTGAAGCCGGGCATCGTCGCTGTCGGCTCGTTCGCGTTCATCAGTGCATGGAACAACTTCCTGTTCGCGATCATGTTCATCACGTCGCAGGATCAGTTCACGATCCCGGTCGGCCTCAGCTACCTGCTCGGCGAGTTCGGCACCGACTTCGGGGCGCTCGCGGCGGGCGGCGTGGTCGCGGTGGTTCCTGTCGTCGCGGTCTTCGCCTACGTGCAGAAGTACCTCGTCCAGGGGCTGAGCGCGGGCGCGGTCAAGGGGTGAGCGTCGCTACAGCTGAGCCGAGTGTCGCCGAAGTGGTCGTGGCCAGTTCGCACGCGGCCTTGGGGCATCGGGCCCTGGGGCGAATCGGACGAGCTCGGGCGCTCCGCGCTGTTGCTGCGGCGCTGGGAGGAGACCACGATCTGGTCGCGATCGCGGCAGCTGAGACTCACCTCGACGAGGTTCGCCTCCGTGGTGAGATCGAACGGACTGCGGCACAGGCCGAGCTGTTCGCGGATGTCATCGTCGAGGGGAGCTACCTCGACGCCGCCGTTGACCACGCTTCAGCGAATGGGCCGGAACTGCGCCGAAGTCGACAGAGTCCTGCCTTGGGTCACCTCGTCTCTGCGTAAAAGCTCCTCGCCCTCTGCCTGCGCGCCGAGCAGCGTGGTCGCGACGGTGACGACGCCCTGTTCCTGGTCCGAGGGACCGACACGGCAGAGTTGTGGCTTGATGTCGTTCCCCTTCCGGGGAACAGCGCCAGGCCACAACTTTGCTCGATGGTGCCCGGCCACAACTGTCCGCGGTGACGGCCTTGTCTGCGAGGGGGCGGACGCCAGCCGTGGGCATTCAGCTGGGAGCACGAGCAGTCGTGATGGGTTTCGGTGACCGTGATGGGAAAGAACCCATCACCAGTCGCGAAAACCCATCACGAGCCCGAGCGAAAACCCATCACGGTCGCCGAAACCCATCACGGTCGCATCCCGGGGCGCGGAAACAACTGGTCTGGAGCGCTACGCCTGCGCGTCGAGGAGCGCGCTCACGACGGTGACGACGCCCTGCTCCTCGTTGGAGGGGGCGAAGTACTTCGCGAGCTTCTTGACCTCGGGATGCGCGCCCGCCATCGCGTAGGAGCGCTCCGCTTCCGCGAACATCTCGACGTCGTTGAAGAAGTCGCCGAAGACCGCTGTCTGCGCCGCGGTCACGCCGAGGCGCTCCTGCAGCTGACGCACCGCGAGGCCCTTGTTGGCCTCCGGCGGCATGATGTCCATCCAGTGGTGGCCCGACACGACGACCCGGTGGGACTCGCGCAGCTCGTCCACCTCTGCGGCCGCCCCGGTCTCGACCTCGGCGAAGTCGTAGACGGCGATCTTCACGTACTCGTCATCGGTGTCGAGCATGTCGTCGACGACCGTGAGCGCCTCGTAGTAGTTGCGGGCCTCGGCGATGAACACGTCGTCGCCGCGCTCGATGTACGCCGACTTCTTGCCGCACAGCACGACCCCGAGGTCGTGGCCTCTCTCGATGAGCCCACGCAGCAGCGCGATCGCCTGCCGGATGAACGACTCATCGAGCGTCAGCGAGCTGACCTCCTGGCCGTCGCGAACCACGAACGTGCCGTTCTCGGCGATGAACGACATGCCGTCTGAGTCGCGTTCGAAGAGCTTCGCGAGGGTCGCGTACTGTCGGCCGCTCGCGGGGGTGAACTCGACCCCGGCCTCGCGCATCCGCTGCAGGAGAGCCCAGAACGCGTCGGGAACCGTGTGGTCGTCGAGCAGCAGCGTGCCGTCCATGTCGGCGACGACGAGGCGCACGTCGTCGCCCTCGAGCGATGACTCGTAGTGGCGGTCGGCGGTCTCGAGAACGGTATCTGCCATGCGCTCCAGCCTACGAGAGCCTGCGCAGCGCTGATCCCTTGTGCGCGGCCCTCGCCCCAGACTTCTCCGACTCGATGATGTACGCAGGCTCGTCCTCGGACGCGGTGAACTTCTGCTTGTCGAACTGGAAGTCCTTCGTCTTCTTCTCGACGACCTCGCCCTGCGTGCGGCCCTGCGGGGTGTTCCAGCTCACGCGGTCGCCCCTGCTCAGATCTGCGGTCACGGTTTCTCCTCCGGCTCGGTGGTCTCGGGGTGAGGCTCGGCCTTCGGCCTCCGGAAGGCGATGATCGTGAACACCATGCCGAGGGCGAACCAGACGATCCAGATGCTGCCGTCGTTCGCGAGATCGGTGAGGGCGACGACGTAGAAGGCGACCGCCAGCCACAGGTACGTGTTCAGCATCAGCTTCCTCATGCGCAGAGCATGCCCGGCCGTCCTGGGCGGAGGGTGGAGGTGCGACGCGCATGCCGCACCTCCACCCGGTCAGTCCCGCTCGTCGTGCGGATGAGGGATGGTCGGGATCGGGGCGGTCAGCGGACGGCCCTCCCGCTTTAGCTTCCGCTTCCGCAGCTGCCACAGGACGGTGAGGATGATGAACCAGACCGGGGCGGCGAGGAACGGCAGCCGGGTGTCGTCGCCGTACAGCAGCGTGCCGGCGATGAAGACGAAGAATGCGAGCACGAGCCAGGGCGCGACACGCGCCATCGGCATCTTGAACTTCGACGCGCGGTGCTTCTCGGGGAAGCGGCGCAGGTACACGATGTAGCTGACCACGATGGAGCCCCAGGTGAAGAGGATGAGGGTCGCGCACATCGAGGAGACGAACGTGAAGGCAGCGATGACCTCGTCGCCCGCGAAGAGCAGCGGGATGGCGGAGAACAGGAAGACGCAGGTGAAGAAGACGGCCTTCGTCGGCACGCCCTGGCTGCTGGTCATCGCGAACGCCTTCGGGGCGTGACCGTCCTTCGAGAGCCCGAACAGCATCCGCGTGCCCGAGTACAGGCCGGAGTTGGCGCTCGACGCGGCCGAGCTGAGCACCACCAGCTGGATCGCGAACGCGGCGAGGCCGAATCCGGCGATCGCGAGGGTCGACACGAACGGGCTCTTGCCCGGCTCGATCTTGTCCCACGGCGTGACGCTCATGATGACGATGAGGGCGCCCACGTAGAAGATGAGGATGCGAGCGACGATCGAGTTGATGGCCTTCGGCAGCGTCTTGCGCGGGTTCTCGGTCTCTGCGGCGGCCGTGCCGACGAGCTCGACGCCGATGAACGAGAAGATGCCCATCTGGAAGCCGAGCACGAACCCGCTCGCGCCCATGGGGAACATCCCGCCGTGCTCCCAGAGGTTCGCGAGCGTGGCGGTGTCACCGTCTGGGCTCTGGAACCGGGTGAGGATCAGCACGATGCCCACGGCGATGAGGCCGAGGATGGCGACGATCTTGATGATCGCGAACCAGAACTCGGTCTCCCCGAACCACTTCACGGGCTGGAGGTTCAGGACGGTGAGCACGACGACGGCGATGAGCGCGGGCAGCCAGTTCGGGATGTCGGCGTTGAACCACTGCACGTAGGCGGTGATGGCGACGATGTCGGCGACGCACGCGATCACCCACGAGAACCAGTAGTTCCAGGAGACGAAGAAGCCCGCCCACGGGCCGAGCATGTCCTTCGCGATGTCGCCGAAGGTCTTGTAGTGCAGGTTCGAGAGCAGCAGCTCGCCGAGGGCGCGCATGATGAAGAAGACGAAGAAGCCGATCACCATGTAGACGAAGATGATCGACGGCCCGGAGACGCTGATGAGCTTGCCGGAGCCGAGGAACAGCCCCGTTCCGATGGCGCCGCCGATGGCGATGAGCTGCAGGTGGCGGTTCTTGAGGCCGCGCTGCATCTCGCCTTGGGGCGGATGTGCGGTGGTTGTCGTGGACATGACACTCCCTTGTGCTGATGTCGTCGTGCTGAGGTTGGGCGCCGCGTGCGCGCTGGTGGTCGTGGGCTGGATCGAGGGTCAGGCGACGACGCGGAACGCGGAGAGCTCCGGGTCGTTCGCGCCGCGCACGTAGCCGGATGGTGCCGCGCCCGTGTGCCGGAGGAAGTCGACGACCTCCTGGCTGAGCACCTCGCCTGGCAGCACGTTGGGCACACCCGGCGGGTAGGCGGCGAGCGAGTCGGCGGAGATGCGGCCGACCGCTTCCGTGTGCGGCACCGTCTCGACGGGGCTGAAGAACGCGTCCGAGAGGCCCATCGCGCGCTCGCAGCTCGCGGGGAGCGAGACGGGGCGAATCGGCTCGACCTCCGCCTCGGGCAGCGTCTGCAGTGCGCCCCACAGGCGTTCGACGTCGACCCGAGCGGTCGCGCCGACGAGCACCAGCAGCGCGGAGGGGGTCGACAGCTCGCAGTAGACACGGTGGTCGCGGAGCAGCTGGAAGTGCGCATCCGTGCCCGTGATGCCGGCGCCTCGAGTGTCGATGGCGATCTTGAAGGGGTCGTTCGCGATGGCATCGGGGCTGGCGAGGATGTCGGGAGTCGCGTCGCGGTACCTGCGGTCGTCGTGCACGAGTCGGCGGATGCGCTCTGCGGATGCGAGAGCATTGTCGACCGCGTCTGGCCGCGTCACGAGGTGCCTCCTCGCCTCGTCGAGCGAGGCCAGCAGCAGGGCGCTGCAGCTCGTCGACTGGTAGGAGCGGACGACCCGGTCGACGAGCGACTCGAGGTGCTTGGCGTGAGGCCCGTGGCCGAGCTGCAGCATGGCCGACTGCGTGAGCGAGCCCGCGCCCTTGTGGGTGCTGGAGATGACGAGGTCTGCGCCGAGGCGTGCCGCGTTCGTGGGGAGCGCCGGGTGCATCCCGAAATGCGAGCCCCACGCCTCGTCGACGATGAGCGGCACCCCGTGCCCGTGGGCGACTGCCGCGATCGCCGCGACATCGGCCACCGCCCCGAAGTAGCTCGGCGAGACGATGTAGACGGCCGCTGATCGGGGATGCTCGGCGAGGGTCGCCGCGACCTGCGACGCCGTCACGCCGTGCGCGGCACCCAGCCCGGAGTCGACGGCGCCGTGCACGAAGTGCGGGGTCAGGTTGGCGTGCGTGATGCCGTCGATGACGCTCGAGTGCACGCTGCGCTGCACCGCGAACTCGGTGCCGAGGCCACGCACGACGGTCGTCGCGACGTGGTTGCCGCCGGAGGCTCCGTTGGTCGTGAACCAGACGCGGCTCGCTCCCCACGCGTCGGCGGCGAGATCCTGCGCCCGCATGAGCGGGGTGACTCGGCCCGGCGTCGTGAGGCGCCACGTCTCCTGGTCGACGCCGCTGAACAGCATCGGGAAGTCGAGGCTCAGCGCGTCGGCGCCGACGATGCTCGCGACGCCGGGCGCATTCACCGCCTTCGCGTGATGTGCCGGCACGTGCATCCGCTGCCAGTCGTGGGTGGCGAGGGAGCGGAGGGCGTCGGCGTACGGGGTCTCGAACTGCGCTCGCGGGATGCGGTGCCCGGCGGGGGTCGTGATGCCGTCGACCTGAGCGGCGCTGCTCGGGACGGGTGCGTGGAGGATGGACATGCGTTCAGGTTAGGAACGAAGTGACGACGGCGATATAGCAGGATCCTGCCGTCAGTGACATACAGTCTAGGGGTGATGAACCTCCAGCAGTTCCGTGTGCTCCTCGCCGTCCAGGAGCACGGGAGCCTCACGGGGGCTGCGAAGGCGCTGCAGTACGGAGTGCCGACGGTGACGCACCACCTGCGCAGCCTCGAGTCGCACCTCGGCGCCCGCCTCGTCGACCGTGGGCGGCGGGGCACGTCGCTGACCCCGCTCGGAGAGTCGTTCGCCGCCGAGATCGAGCAGGCGATCGCGCGTATCGACCGGGCCGAGCAGCTGGTCGCCGATCAGCGCGACGCGGGCGTCGCCACCCTGCGCGTGGGCACGTTCGCCTCGATGGGCTCACGCCTGCTTCCCTCGGCGATCGCCAGCCTGCAGAAGCGCACGTCGGTGCGGGTCGAGGTGGTCGAGGGGGAGCCGACCGAGATCGTGCGGATGCTCAGGAGCGGCGAGGTGCACGCGGGACTCATCTTCGACGTGTCCGTGGAGCCCGCCTTCGCCGTCCCGGACCTCATGCTGCAACGGCTCCTCACCGAGCCATACGGCGTGATGGTCGCGCGGGACAGCGAATGGGCGAGCCGCGACAGCATCGACTTCGCCGACCTGCGGGAGGTGCCGTGGGTCTTCAGCCGCAGCAACGACGAGGCCTCAGACCGCGTGCTGCGCCGCGTCGGCCAATCGCTCGGCTACCCGGTGCGCGAGCTCATGCGCACGGACGACCTCTACATGATCCACGGCCTCGTCGCCGAGGGGCTCGGCTTCGCCCTCTCGACGGATGCCGCCATCGACCACGACTTCGACGTCGTGCTTCGGCCCGCCGTGCAGGACCTGGGGGAGCGGCACGTGTCGTATGTCACCCGACGGGGAGCCGCACCACCGGCCGCCGCCTGGCTCGGCGAGATCCTGCTCAGCCGCCCAGCGCCTGCAGCGGATCGCCCGTGAGCCGGTACGTGTCCCACTCGTCCATGGGGAACGCGCCGAGGCTCCTGTAGAAGCCGATGGACGGCTCGTTCCATTTGAGGACCGACCACTCGAGGCGCCGGTACCCCTTCGCGGTGCACTCCTGCGCGAGCGAGCGGAGGAGTGCCGTCCCGAGGCCGCTGCCGCGCGCATCCTCTCGCACGTAGAGATCCTCGAGCCAGATGCCGTGCTCGCCCTCCCACGTCGAGTAGCTCAGGAACCACAGCGCCATGCCGTCGAGGCGAGGGGCGCCGGACTCGCTCGTCGACGCTCCCGCGGCCTCGGCGACGGTCGCGAACACCGCCGGCCGCTCGCCGAAGAAGCTCCTGTGCAGCTGCGCCTCGGTCGTCTTCACCGCGTCCGGTTCGCGCTCGTACACGGCGAGGCCGCGGATGAGGTCGAGGATCTGCGGGACATCGGCGGGAACGGCGGGGCGGATGGTCGGCTCGGTCACGGCACGACGCTAGCAGCCGGGCCGGGCCTCAGGCCCAGCGCACCCAGTTCGCGCCGGCGCCGGTCTCGACCTGCTGCAGCTCGGCGAGGTGGTCGCCGCGCACTTCGTAGAGCGACACCTGCGCCCCGCCCTCGCCTGCGGCGACGAGGAAGCGGCCGTCGGGGCTGAGCGCGAACCCGCGGGGGTGCTGCTGGGTGACGGTGAACGACCGCGCATCCTCGAGGGAGCCGTCCTCGGCGACCTCGAGCGGCGCGAGCGTGCTCGTCGTACGCTCCGAGGTCCACAGGAACCGCTCGTCGGCTCCCCAGTGCACGTCGGCTCCCCAGATCGAGCGGGGCTCCAGCGGATTCGCGCCGAGGGTTCCGCGCTGCAGGCCCTGCAACGCGTCCGCGTAGCTCGCCGAGTCGAGGAACGAGAGCGCGCCGGTGCTGGAGTCGCGTTCAAAGCGCAGCACCTCGCCGCTGAACTCGGTGATCACGTAGGCCTGCGTCTGGGCACCGTTGAGCACGATGTGGCGCGGGCCGCTCCCGGTCGGCGCGTTCGCGCCCACCGGGTGGAGCGCCTCGAGCTCGAGGTCATCGGTGATGGCGTACTGCCCGACGAGATCGTCGCCGAGCGACACGAAGTACGCGAAACGGCCGTCCTTGCTTGCCACGACGGAGTGCAGGTGCAGGTGCTCCACGATCGTCGTCGGCTCGCCGACCGTGCCCTCGTCGATCGGGGCGATGAGGCCGTAGCTGGCGGAGTAGGCCGCGCCGAGCAGCGCCGATCCATCCCGAGTGAGCGCGACGTAGTTCAGTCCGCCGCGGGGCGTCTCGCGACGCGAGATCGGGGTGAGCTCGCCCGCCTCACGGTCGAGGCGCAACGTGACGATCGCCGCAGGGCTGCCCTTCACCGCGGCATAGACGAGGTCGCGGCTGGCGTCGACGACGAAGTTCGAGCATCCCTTCAGGTCCGCTGCGACCGAGGTCCGCTCGAGGGAGGCGCCGTCGAAGCGGAAGACCGAGATCGAGCCTTCGCCTGCGTTCGCGACGAGGATCAGTGGTGTGGTCATGCGAGCCCCTCTCGGGCGATGGTCAGGACGGAGAGCACGTCGGCGCTGTGGTCGAGGCGCCGGTCGCGCTCCTTGGTGTCGTGTTCGCGGATGATGCGCTCGAACTCGCGGAACTCCTCCACCATGCGGTGCGGGTACTTCGTGAGGTCGATCTGCTCGGCCTCGCCGCCGCGGGTCGCGTAGCTCAGCGATGGCAGGACGTTCGGGGAGCCGTCGGCGACGATCCACCCGTCCTCGCCCTGGATCTTGCTGCGGATGGGGCCGTCAGAGTCCTTCGCGCACACGCAGACCGCCGTGGTCTCGCCGTAGTCGAGGACCAGCACGCCGGACGTGTCGACGCCGCGCTGCACGTTCGCGGTGTAGCTGACCCGCTTCGGCCGGCCGAGCAGCCCCACGACGAAGTGGATGGCGTAGATGCCGAGGTCCATGAGCGCCCCGCCGCCCTGCGCCGGGTCGAATGCCGGCAGCACCGTGCCCTCACGGAAGGCGTCGTAGCGGGAAGAGTACTGGGAGTAGTCCGACTGGATGACTTTGATCCTGCCGACGAGGTCGAGATGCTCCTTGATCCACCGGTAGTTCGCGAGGTACTGGGTCGTGATCGCCTCGACGAGGATCAGCTCACGCGCCTTCGCCAGTCTCCGCAGCTCCAGCAGCTCCTGTTCTTCGAGCACGAACGGCTTCTCGCAGATGACGTGCTTCCCCGCCTCGAGCGCCTTGCGGGACACCTCGAAGTGCAGCGAGTTCGGGACGGCGACCCAGACCGTGTCGACGCTCGGGTCGGCGAGGCACTCGTCGAGGTCGGTGAAGACGCGCTCGATGCCGAACCGCTCCTGGAGCTCCTCCAGGTGCTGGAGGCGCGGCGGACGACCGTAGATCGCCGCCAGCTCCAGCCCGGGCACGTTCGCGACGTGCGGCAGGAAGTCTGCGACGATCTGGCCGGCACCGATGACGGCGAGCCTCATCGGATCGACCTCGCCTGTGTTACCGCGTCTGCCTGCTTGGGGGAGCTCGAGAAATGCACGCGATCGATCGTAGTCGGAGCTCGACGGACCCGGCAGGTAGCCCTCGACCGGCGCGACGCTGCTAGGCGTCAGCGCGGTCAGCCTGCGCGATGCTCCGCGCCGCTCCTTCGCGGGCGATGGCCGCGATGTTCTCCGTGGCGGCCCAGGACGAGAGCAGACGCAGGCCTTCCTCGGAAGAGCTGCCTGGCACGGCGGTGTAGACCGTCATGGTGTGGCCGGGGTCGTCTTCGAGGTCCAGTGCGTGGTACACCAGCTCGAGCGCGCCGACCGCCGAGTGTCGGAAATGCTTCGCGCCGGAGTAATGTCGGCGGACATCGTGGGCTGCCCATCGGATGCGGAACTCGTCGCTGCGCACAGACAGCTCTCCGACCAGGTCCGTGAGCTGCCTGTCGAACGGCGAACGGCCGGCCTCCCGCCGGAGGATCTCGACGTTGACGTTGGCTGCCCGCTCCCAGTCAGGGTAGAAGTCGCGCGCACGAGGGTCGAGGAAGATGAATCGGGAGTGGTTCGCGGGCCCCGCAGTGCCCCGGTACATCTCCGAATAGAGCGCGAAGCCGAGCTCGTTCGCGGCCACGATATCCATGCGGCTGTTCCCGATGATCGCGGCACCGCCCGTGATCGAGTCGAGCAGATGTTGCGCGGTCGGGCGCAGCCCGGACGCCCGCGGCTTGGGAGAGCGGACCTTCGCGCCCAGGTTTGCCGTCCGAGCGAGATCCCTCAGATGGTCGTGCTCCGCCTGGGTGAGCTGCAGTGCCCGAGCCACAGCATCGAGCACGTTCTCAGAGACACCCGTCAGGTTGCCCCGGTCCACGCGGGTGTAGTACTCCACGCTCACCCCCGCGAGCCGTGCCACCTCATCCCGTCGGAGGCCGGTCACACGCCGTCGGGTCGTGCCCGGATCGATCCCCGCCTGCTCTGGGGTCAGCCTGCCTCTGCGGGAGCTGATGAATGCTCGCACTTCGCCCCGGTTGTCCATGGATCCACGGTACGACCAGTGCCCGCCTTCTGGGGTGCCTCTGCTGGAACCCCTTTAGCGGGACTCTCCCTCCTACCTCACGTGAGGCGTTGACTGCTGGACGACACAGGGACGACGACCGCTCCCTCGGAGAGGACAACATGAGCACCATCGCAATCGTCTGCGCAGGCAAGACCCGCGCCGCCGCCGCGAGCCTGCTCGCGGCAGGACTCCTGCTGGCGGGCTGCACGGGTGTGGATGCCCCCGGAGAGAGCGCGAGCGAGGCGGCATCGCACGGTACTGGCGCCACGAGCTCGACACCACCATCCGCGGCGAGCGCAACGGAAGGCGAAGACCTGATGCCCACCACGACGAACATCACGATCAGCATGGGGGACGTCACCGTCCGCGGCGTGCTGAACGAGTCCGCGACCTCCGCCGATCTCCTCACGCAGCTGCCCCTTGAGCTGTCGTTCGAGGACTTCGGCGGTCAGGAGAAGATCGCCACCCTCCCCAGGGCGCTCTCCCTCGAGGGCATGCCGTCCGGAAGCGCCGCCGAAGCGGGGACGATCGGCTACTACGCGCCCAATGAGGGGCTTGTCCTCTACTACGACTCCGTCGGTCACTTCCCCGGGATCATCCCGATCGGCACGTTCGAAGACGTCGCGGCAGTGCGTGCTGCTGTGCCTGCGACTGGAACGGTGTCCGCCGAATGACCTCACCCTCATCGCGCACATCCGAAGCGCCGGCGTCCACTGGAGACGCGAGGGCTCCGCAGTTGCGCCTCGCACCGCTCATCGTCCTCGCACTCATGGGATTCATCCTGGTCGCGATGGAGACCATGCCCGCCGGTCTTCTGCCGGAGATCGCCGACGGGCTGAAAGCCGCGGAGGGCACCGTGGGGCTCTTCGTCAGCGCCTATGCACTTGGCACGGTCATCGTCACGATTCCCGCCATCTCGCTGACGCGCCGCCTCCGTCGAAAGCCCCTGCTGCTCGTCAGCATCGCGGGGCTGGTTGCGGCCAACACCGTGACCGCGTTCTCGTCTGACATCGCGCTGTCACTCGTCACGAGGTTCATCGCCGGGGCGTTCTCTGGAGTGATCTGGGGAATGCTCGCGCCCTACGCCGTGCGAATCAGTCCGCCCTCGCGGCTGGGGGCCGCGATCGCGATCGTCGCGATCGGCGCTCCCCTCGGATTCGCGTTCGGGACGCCACTTGGGGCCTGGATCGGAGCCGTGTCCGACTGGAGGTGGTCGTTCGCCGGTCTCTCCGCGCTCGCAGCGCTGGTCGCCATAGCGGTTGTCCTCGTCGTCCCGGACGCGCCAGGCCGTCCGGCGCTCGCGGGCCTGCCCATGGCGCGGGTGCTCCGCCTGCGAGGGGTCCCCGTCGTGCTCGCGGTGATCTTCGTCTGGATGCTCGCACACAGCACGATCTACACGTACGTCGCGCCCTACCTCCGTGAGACGGGCACCGCGATAACTCCGGACCTGATGCTGCTCGCCTACGGGATCGCGTCTCTCCTCGGGGTGGCGGTGACCGGCCTGCTCCTCGATAGGTATCCGAGCCTGCTGCTCCACCTCAGCGTGCTGGCCTTCGTCGTCGCTGCGGTCGTGCTGCTGGCAGGGCAGGGCTCGCCCGTCGCGCTCCTGGCGGCGGCGGCGCTGTGGGGTGTGAGCTTCGGAGGGGCTTCGCCGCAGTTGCAGAACGCGCTCACGCGAGCCGGGGGCGAGAATTCGGACGTCGCGAACTCATTCCTTCCGGTCGCGTTCAATCTCGCGATCTTCGGCGCCGGCATTCTCGGCGCAGGGCTCCTCGAAGTCTTCGATGGCCTTGTCCTGCCCGCCGCCATGATGCTGCTCGGGGCGGTGGCGTTGCTGCTGACCTTCGTCGGCCGGCGGTCGGCCTTCCGGCGGAGGGAGACGGGATCAGGTGATGGGGAAGCATGAGCTTCCGTGCATTCCTGAGGGAGAGCGTTGGGCGACTCCGGGGGAAAGGCATCGGCGAAGCGGTCTCCGCTCCGACGCTCGAGACTCGACGTCTCCTTCTGCGCGCCCACACTCTGGCGAGCGCTGAGGAGTGGTTCCTCCTCCACGAGGAAGCTCGAGTTCGCGAGTTCCTGAACTGGCCACCGCGGAGTCGCGGCCAGGCGCTGCGCCACCTCCGTGTCCGCACGCAGTCCACGAGGCTCTGCAGGGCCGAGGACTTCATGGCGCTGGCCGTCGAACTCGAGGGGCGGCTCATCGGCGATATCTCCCTGCAGTTGCGGGCCGTTGCCAGCGAAGTGCGCAGCGTCGAGATCGGGTGGGTGCTGCACCCCGATGCTCAGGGCAATGGATACGCGCGGGAGGCGGCCGAGGCCGTCATCCAGTTCGCGTTCGAGGCTGTGCATGCCCGGATGGTCCTCGCGGTCGTGCATCCGCGCAACACCGGATCGCTCAGGCTCGCGGAGGGTCTGGGATTCCACGAGCTGAGCCGACGCGAGAGCGAACGGCTGCTCGTCTTGACCCGAGATGACTTCGCCTTGGCCGACCGCGGTGCCGAGCGGGATCCGAACCATGGCGCTTCCTCGACCGGCAAATGGAGGCGGGCCCTGCTGAGCTGCTCACATCGTCCGGCTGATCCTGTCTCTCGTCGAGGCAATTAGCACTCTCTGCTCCGAGACCCGGCGAGATCGCCAAGGAAACGCCCAGCTCGGCGCCGCTTCGCCCGCTGATTCGGGGGAGGGGAGTTCTCCCCGTCCCATCTCGGAGCGCGAATCCACCAGCCCGCCCCAATCCGCGGGACTACGCTCGCCGACACCCCGGACCAGCCGGGCCTGTCGAAGGAGTCAACATGCGTCGCATCGTCTCGACCGTCACCGCAGCCCTCTTCGCCGTCGGCATCGCCGTCTCAGCACCCGCGATAGCAAGCGCCGGCACCACGCAGTCGTACTGGACCGGCGGATCGCTCGCCGACTGCCAGGCCGTGCAGCGCACCTACATCAGCTCGTGGACCAAGATCACCGAGGCCTGCCACCGCAACGGCAACGGCTACTCGTTCACCTGGACTTCGCTCTAGGGCGTCTCCGGCGAGGTCCCGGATGCTCCGTTCGACCTGATTGGTTTGCCCTGATCGCTCTGTCCTGGATGGTTTGCCCTGGTCAGCCTGTCCTGACCGCGCCTTCTACGCGCGTCGCCTGCGCACCTCCGGGCAACGCATCTGCGGCAAGAAGGTCACTTTCGCCCCACCCGGGCTCCCGGAGCGGGCAGAAAGTGGCCGACTTGGCGGCGGCCGCGGCGACGGATGCGCGGCGCTGCGTCGCGCGGTTCAAGCGGGCTCATGCGGGTCAGGTGGGAACATCCGGTCCAGATGGGTCACTTTCGCCCCACCTGGGCCCCCGGGATGGGCTGAAAGTGGCCTACTTGGCGGCGGGAGCAGCGCTGCGCGGGTCAGGCAGGACACTTTCGCCCCACCTGGGCCCCCGCGACGGGCTGAAGGCGCCCTACTTGGCGGCGAGGGCGGCGGCGGATGCGCGGTTCAGATGGGTCACTTTCGCCCCACTTGGGCTCTCGGGATGGGCAGAAGTGGCCTACTTGGCGGCGCGAGGGGCGGCGCCGCGGCGTTGCGCAGGTGAGGCGGGCTCACGCGGTTGAGATGGGTCACTTTCACCCCACTCGAGGTCCCGGGATGGGCTGAAAGTGGCCTACTTGGCGGCGCGAGGGGCGTCGGCGCGGTTCAGGCGGGAGCGCAAGGCTCAGGCGGGAGCGCGCAGATCAGGTGGGAACATCCGGTCCAGATGGGTCACTTTCGCCCCACTTGGGCTCTCGGGATGGGCTGAAAGTGGCCCACTTGGCGGCGGGAGCAGCGCTGCGCGGGTCAGGCAGGACACTTTCGCCCCACCTGGGCCCCCGCGACGGGCTGAAAGCGCCCTACTCGGAGGCAACGGCGGCTCACGCGACGCTCAGCGTGACGGCGCGCTTCTCCGGATCGGCCGAGTCGACACGGACGCGCACGGCGGCGCCCAGCTCCAGGGCTGCGGCGCCGCCGACGACCCTCGCCCGCACTGCGGGCTCGCGCAGCAGAACGGTCGCCTTCGCCTGAGCTGCATCGGCGGCCCCGGTGCGCGACGAATCGACGACGATCCCGTCGAGCTCCTCGCCGACACGGGGTGCGAGCAGCACCGCCTCGAGCAGATCCACCGCCGCCCGCTCGTACGCGTTCGCCCGACTCGAACCCTCTGCCATCTCGCCGGGCAGCGCCTCGAGCGCATCCACGACCCACGACGGCACGGGTTCCCCGGCGCAGAATGCCAGCGCGATCTCGGTGCCGTAGCGGTCGACGAGGCGCCGAAGCGGGGCGGTGACGTGCGCGTACTCGGCGGCGATGGCGCTGTGGGACGCGGCCCTCGGCACGTCCGGATGCTCGGGCGTGCCGAAGGCCGCGTACCCGGCTCCGCGGAACAGGCGGGTGGCTTCGGTCGCGAACGCCGCGTACTCGGGGCGGGCCACGTCGATGGTCCTGACGAACTGGGCGTACGAATCTTCCGGTGCCCAGTCGAAGCCGAGGGAATCGGCGACGCGACGCAGGCGTTCGACGTCCTCGTCGCGGGCGGGATCCAGGGTGCGCCAGATGCCCACGCCCGCCCGTCGCTGCAGGATCGCGGCTGCGATCCCGGTGAGCAGCGACAGCTGCGCGTTGAACTCCTCGCAGGCGAGCGGCTCACGCAGCTCGAGCCGGTAGCGCTTGTCGTCGTCGCTGCGCTGAATCTCCTGGTCGGGCACCTCCAGCGTCGCACCGCCGCGCGCGAACTGGGCGTCGATACGCAGCTGCCCGATCTCCGCCAGCAGTCTGAGCAGCTCGTCGGCGGTTCCGGCGTCGAGCCGTGCCTGAACCGAGGGGTAGTCGAGCTGCGCCCTGGAACGCACGATGGATCGACGCACCTCGATGTCTTCGAGCAGTGAACCCGAGCTGTCGAGACGCATCCGCCACACGACGGCGGGTCGATCGATCTCGGGGAGCAGGCTCGCGGCGCCCTCGCTGAGCACTGCCGGGTGTAGGCCGAATCGGCCGTCCGGCCCGTAGACGGTGAGGCCGCGGCGGTGCGTCTCCGCGTCCAGTGCCCCACCGGGCTCGACAAACGAGGCGACGTCGGCGATCGCGTAGAACACCTCGAAGCCGCCAGCATCGTCGCCAGAGGCCTCGACGCGGCGGAGGAAGAACGCCTGGTCGAGGTCACGCGAGCCGACAGGGTCGAGGGTCACGAACGGCAGCTCGCGGAGATCGTGCCGCCCGGAGTCCGCGCCGAACCCGTGAGCTGCGGCGACCTCCGCCTCGGCTCGCGCGTCGGCTGGGTACTCGGCCGGGATCTCGAGCTCGGTGCGGAGCCGCTCCAGATGCGGGCCGAGCACGTCCGCGGCCGCACCGGCCTGCACAGCGCGCGTGCTCATCGGCGGGGGATGGATGCAGGTTCGACGGTGAACTTCATGGCGTCACGCTACCCGCACCAGATCAGGGGGGGGGGGGGCCGATGCCGGGCGTGCCGTAGGTCGCTCACGGCGTCTGCGCGTCGTCGGCGACGGCGTTCGCCGACTCGACCTCGATGGTGTGGCTGGTTGTCAGCGAGCAGGTACTGTCCGCCGGTGTCGATGGAGATGAAGCCGTCCTTGATGGTGGAGAGGGGGCGGATGTCTCGGACGGGCACAGTCGGTCCTGCTGTCGAAGACGCTCTGAGCGGACGCGCATGCGCTCCATACGTTCTCCATAGATCGATAGGTGACGATAAGCGCATGGTTGACTTCAACAAGATCCTCGGCGCGGCCTCGAAGGCCCTCGGCAACTCCGGCAACTCCGGCAACTCCGGGGGCAACCGGGGCGGCAAGAGCGGCTCCGGGGACTGGAAGGACATGGTGCGCAAGGTCGCCGATCAGGTGACGGGGGATGCGCAGCAGCAGCGCGGACAGCAGGGCTACCCCGCCCGGGACGCCGCGCAGCAGCGCGACCAGTACCCGCAGCGCGACCAGTACGCCGGCCAGTACGCCGGCCGGGGCTCCGGCCCGCGCTACGGGCAGCAGCCGCCGAGCGCTCCGAGCTACGGCTCGCGCCCGGGCTCGAATCCGCGCTCAGGGTCTGCCGCGGACAAGGCGGCCATCGCGAAGTACGACTACCTTCTCAAGACGGCGGCGCCTGACCAGCTCGAGCAGGCCCACCGTGAGGCTTTCCAGCGACTCACGCCGGAGCAGCGCGACCAGGTGCGCGAGCGCCTGAGCGCCGAGTCCGGCCCGTACGACCGCCCGCAGTCGAGCTCCCCTGACGACCTGGCACGGGCGGCGACGCGCGGCGAGGTGCAGCGACCCGGTTTCATGGCCAAGGTGCTCGGGGCGGGCAAGCGCATCGCGGGCTCCCGCGGCGGCTCCAACTTCACGCCCGGCTCGAGTCGTGGCGGGTCCGCTCGCTTCGGCCGTGGCGCGGGCGTCGCCGGCGCAGCTGCGGCGGGTGTCGGGGCGGGCGCCCTCGGCGGCATCGCGCTCGGCGTCGTCGGCGGTGCCGTCGCCAGCTCCGTCGCGCTTCCGCTGATCGGCGACGCGATGGCCTCAGGAATCGACTTCGACGGCATCGCCGCATCCGGGATCGAGGGCTTCGAGGGGCTCACGGCTGACCTCGGCGAGTTCGGCGGAATCGGCGAGGCCGTCTCGGGGTTCGGCGACCAGGTCGGCGGATTCGGCGACCAGCTCACGGGCGCCGGCGAGCAGCTCACGGGCGCGGGCGACCAGTTCCTCGGTGGCGTCGAGGAGCAGGCAGGCAATTTCGGCTTCGACATCCCCGGCCTCGGAGACCTGTTCGGCAAGTGATGCACGGCTTGGCGTCGACCGGCCTCCGTGCTGGATGACCGTGCGCGCGGAAGAGAACCGGGTCGATCTCGACGCCCGCACACCGGATCGCCGCGCGCGATCTCGGCGTGCGGGCGTCTCCCGTTAGGCTCGCGTGATGGCGAACCGCAGCTATCTCTACGTTGTCGACGAGGTTCCGGGGCAGGGGGCTCCGCTCACTCGTGTCTCCGGCCTGTCGGAGTGGAACTGGGATGTGCCGCTCGTGCACGAGCTGCTCGTCTCGGGGTCTGGTCGGCTGGTGCCGTCGACGATCTGGGATGCGCCTGCCGCAGCGATCCTCGGCGACTACGACCAGGGCGTCGCCAACCTCGAGCGCCTCTTCGCTCGGCTCCCGCAGGACCGGGAGACGCAGCGGCAGATCGCCGAGGCCCGCAGCGTGCTGGGCGACCCCGAGAACCGTGGACGCTACCTGCTGCTCGAGGTCGCGGAGATCCACGTGCTCAGCGCCACGGACGACGAGAACCCGCACCCCGAGATGCTCCGCGAGGCGCAGGGGATGGTCCACGACACCGAGCAGCACGTGGATGCGCTCATCCGCGCAGCGCTCGAGTTGCCGCCGGAGAAGCTGCAGGAGCTGACGGGGTCCGGGGCGTGGGCCAGCAACCTCTACTTCGAGCCGTCCGGAGAGCCGCAGCAGCCGACCCAGGCCGCGCCGACGCAGGCCGCGCCGGTCGCCCCTGCGATGAGCTCGCCATCTCAGAGCGCCCCGCCGACGAGCACGAACGCACCGCAGTTCGCCCCGCCCGCCGGGGCGCCGGCTTCGCCGGTCTTCCTGACGCGGCCGCTGGCCAACGGCGCGACGCAGTGGAGCCTCGGGCTGATCGCGGTCATCCCGTTCCCGTTCGTGACCGCCATCACGGCGGGCATCGTGATGATCGCGGCTGGCCGGTCGCGCGCACCGGCCACGGAGGCAGGCGAGCGCAACCGCACCAACGCCGCCAACTGGGGCCTCACCTACCTGCTCTCCTCGATCATCCTCATCGCCCTGCACATCGCGTTCATCTTCGTCCTCGACGACACCTACTCGGGATCGTTCTTCCCCATCGGCATCCCCATCACGCTCTGGTTCGCCGTCTCCGTGACGCACATCGTGTTCTCGATCGTGGGCAGCGTGAAGGCCTCGCGCGGCGTGGTGTTCGCCCCCATCGCGCTCCCGTTCTTCAGCCCGCGCCTGCGGGGCTGACCTCGAAGCGGCGCTGACCATCTTCAGTGCAGATTCGTCGCTTCCGAACGTCACTGGTGCCTCAGAGGCCGAATCTGCACTCACGTTGGACAGGCGCCGCCGCGCCCGCCGCGTCTGAACTGCACCCTGTCAGCACCGGGGCGGATGCGCCACAATGGCGAGGTGCCAACGCTCCCGCAGACAGAACCAGAAGCCGGGGTGCCGTCGCGCCTGCGCAACGCCGTCTTCCAGTCTGTCGCCGAAGAGGGCAAGGCGGCCCTCGTCGAGCGCCGCCTGCGCGTCGCCATCAACCGCGGTGTTCTGCAGGCCGGGGAACGGCTGCCCCCGGAGAGCGAGCTCGCCAAGTCGCTCAGGGTCTCGCCGGTCACCGTCCGCGAAGCGCTGGTCCTCCTGCGGCAGAGCGGCCTCGTCACGACGAAACGAGGACGCGGAGGCGGCAGCTTCGTCACCGCGGGCGCCGACCCCGCCTCCCATGCCGCCGCCGAGCTCGCATCCATCTCCCGCACGGCGCTGCGCGACCTCGCCGCCCACTACTTCGCCGTCACCGCTGGCTGCCTCGAACTCGCAGCCTCCAGGGCTGCACCGAGCGAGGTCGACGCGATTCGCGCCCGGCTCACGGCGTTCGGCGACGCCGCGCCCGCTGGGCGGCGGGCTCAGTCGACGCCCGCGCAGTGGCGGCACGTCGCCGACGACATCGTCGTCGAACTGTGCGCACTCGGGCAGTCGGTTCGGCTCACCAAGGAGCAGATGCGCGTGCAGTCCGAGCTCTCGCCGCTGCTCGGGTTGCTCGCTGTGGACGACGCCGAGCGGGAGGCGCAGCGAGACGAGATACTTGGACTCGTCGATGAAGTCGCTCTGGGGGACACAGCTGGCGCGCGCGAGGCCTTGCGCGCGACCGTGAGCGACATCGTCGAACGGCTCGAGGCGAAGCGCAGGTCGCTGCTCGAGCGGTAGGCGCGCCGGCGCCGCGACGGTGCCGGGTGCCGGGGGAACGACTATGGCTGGGGGGCCAACGCATGCCGATCAACGACAACGAGGTGAGGATCGTCGCGCTTGCGGGGCTGCCGAACTGGTCCTGGGGCGACTTCACGCAGCACCCGATGCAGACCACCAATCTCATGAGGCTGGAGCCGAACGGGTGGCTGGCGCTCATCGCCTACCTCGCCGGACCAAGCTGGGTGTACCAGGAGCCGGCGCGGTACGACCCGGTCGTCGAGACGGACGGCGGCGGCCAGCGCGTCGGCGGGCCAGCCGACGGCACCTGCTCAAGTGAGGAGGGCATCAGCGAGATTCACGACGACATGGTCCAGTACCTCGCAGATGCCGGGGTTCCGGCGCCTCCGCCCGCGGTGCAGTGGATGCTGTGCCTCCCCGACGGGGTCACCGAACGAGACCTGGAGGGCGTGTGTCTCCGTGCCGCGCGCGACGTCGCACCCGAAGACCATCGAAGGAACGCGCTCGAGGTGCACGCGGCGCTGCGCGTGCTGTTGAATGGGCGCATGTCACCGCTCGCCTGGTGACCGCGGAACGGGTTGCCGATCTTCGCTGATCGACCCCAGTGAGAGCGGCCCTCCGCTGTGTACCATCGGCCAACACCGAGGCAGAGGAGCCGCCCCATGACGATCGACGCCACCGCGGTGCGACGCGGCCCAGCTGCCCTCCTCGACGACTACTTCCGATCGGCACTCGACGTGCTCGAAACGCTGAGCCGTGACCTGGGGGCCGTGCTCGGCGACCTCGAGTCGCGTGGCGAGCTCAGCGACCGTCGCCTCGACGAGCTGGTCGAGCCGCTCGCGCTCGCGGTCTTCACCCGCACCTGGCCGGCCGCGTTCGGGGCCGGATTCGTCGCATCCCTCGACCTTCGCGGCCCGTCCCGCGGACACCTGTCCTGGTGGCAGGGACCGATGCGCTCGCAGCTGCGGCTCGCAGCGCAGACGCCCAGCCGAGAGCACATCGACTACAGCGGATTCGAATGGTTCCGCGTGCCCCGCGAGACCGGCGAAGGTCATGTCGCGGGCCCGCACGTCGACTACCTGTGCAGCGACGAGTACACGCTCACCGTCAGCATGCCCGTCTGGAACGGCCGGCGATTCCTCGGCGTCGTCGCCATGGACCTCCTCGTCGACGACGTCGAACGAGAGCTGCTCCCGGCGCTGCGTGAGTTCGGCGACGTGAGCGTCGTGAACGCAGCCCAGCGCGTGCTCGCGTCCACCGAATCGCGGCTCGCACCGGGAGACTCGGTGCGAGACCTCGACGGCTACGGGAGCACCGACTGCGCGATCGCCGGGCTCCGCGTGCTCACTCGGGCGTAGGCCTCGACGCGCGGGGCCTCGGGGCCTCGGGGCGCGTCGAAGTCCCGAGTCCGGGTTCAGCCGATCTCAGGCGGAGCTGGCTGCTGCAGTCGCTGCGGCTGCGGTGCATCCGGGGTGCGCAGGTACTTGCGGAGGGCCTTGATGGCGAGGATCAGCGCCCAGATGGTGAGTGCCGCGACGACGACGCCGACTGCCAGCGGGACGATGGTGATGAGCACGTGCATGAAGTTCAGGTTCGGCATCCGCCGACGCTAGATCGCGAGACTGGGCGTCGGGTCAGTAAAAGCGGGCCGCGGATGCGGGGCACGCCGTAGCTCGGCGACACGACGGGAGCAGGGCTGCATCGACGTGCGACGATGCGGACATGAGTGCTCTCGCCGCATCCGAAGATCTGCCCGACCTCGTTCCCGAGCTGCTTGTCGCCGACGTCCGCAGCAGCCTTGCGTTCTGGGTCGGTGGATGCGGTTTCGAGGTGAAGTATGACCGGCCGGAGGAGGGGTTCGCGTATCTGACTCGCGGCAGCGCTCATCTCATGCTGGAACAGCGCGGCATCGGCCGGAACTGGGTGACCGGCCCGCTCGAGCGTCCGCTCGGGAGGGGCGTCAACTTCCAGATCGCCGTGGCCGATGCTGACGAGGTCGCGGCGGCTGTCCTCGCGACCGGTCGGGAGCTCTTCATGCCGCCAGAGACGAAGTGGTACCGGGTGGGTGGGAACGAAGTCGGGGTCCGCCAATTCCTTGTGACGGACCCCGACGGGTACTTGATCCGCTTCCAGGCGAGCCTGGGGCGGAGAGCTGCCGCTAGCTCGTGACGGCTGACGTCTGACGGCTGCGGCGGGCGGCGATGAACGAGCGCACGCCGGCCGTGATGAGGGCGACGAGCAGGATCAGCATGACGGTGCTGCTGATGACCGCGCCGGGGCGCTCGGCGGTGCCGGCGAACAGGTCTCCCAGCTGGGCGACGTTCATGAGTGACCCGAGCGCGCCGAGGAGCGCGACGGCGAGCGCACCGTGGATGGCGTGCTTGCGGAGCTTCGGGTTGCGGGCGATGAGGCCGGCGATCACGAGCAGGAGGCCGACGGCGGCCGGGATGAGGGCCGTGAGGCTGCCGGTGTCGCTGACGAAGTAGGCGACCGCGCCCGTCACGACGAGGGCGGCACCGATGAGGATGGTGAGGAGAGGCATGCGGGATGGGATCCAATCTCGCGGTAGGCCAGCAGCGTCCTCGGCGGACCGCTTCGCGCGGGCTCAGCCCTGGCGCGCGACGGCCGGCGACGGAAGCGTCGCTGGTCGTTGGTGTCTGGTGGACCCAACTTTACCAGCTGGTCGGTTCCGGCTTCCGGTCGCTTGGCGCGACGGTTCAGCTGCGGACTGCGCCCTCGATGGCGTCGCGCCCGGCCTCGCGCGTCGCGAAGGCGCCGAGGAAGGTGCCCTGCCCGTCGTGTGCGCGGAACTCCCCTTGCACGAGCTCCACGAACCCGGCGAAGTCGTCGCCGGAGGCCGTCTCCCGCATCGCGACCCAGAGTCCGTTCGCGGGGGAGAGCCAGCGGAGCTGTCGAGGAGCGGAGTCGACGACCGCTCGGGTCGTGGACTCGCGGGGGATCTCGAGCAGGCTCATGGGGTTCCTCGGTTCAAGAGTGGATGATCGGATAGTTAGGTTAGCTAGCTAATCCTGAGAGTAGCCATAGGGTTCGCTGGATGAGATAGTGCTCGGCATTCAGCCCAGCGCATCCGGAGACTCGGGGAGCGTCTGCCCGCCGTCGACGACGATCGTCTGACCCGTGATGTAGCCCGCCTCGCGGCTCGCGAGGAACGCCGCGGCGTAGCCGATCTCCTCGGCACGGCCCAATCTGCGCAGCGGGACTGCGGAGGTCATCGACGCGAGGTAGTCCTCGCCCATCTCGTCGAGTCCAGCGGATTCGACATTGCCCGGCAGCACCGCGTTCACGGTGATGGCGTGCCTCGCGAGCTCGATCGCGGCGGTGCGCATGAAGCCCAGCTGCGCGGCCTTGGAGGCCCCGTAGTGCGACCAGCCCGGGTAGCCGGTCGTCGGGCCCGTGATGGATGAGGTCAGCACGACTCGGCCGCGGCCTGATTCCCGCAGGGCGGGCAGGCAGGCCTGCACGGCGTAGATGGTGCCCTTCACGTTCGTGTCGAGCACCTCGTCGAGCTGCGCCGGCGTCATCGTCGCGAGGTCCGCCTGCGGGAAGATCCCCGCGTTGGCGCACAGCACGTCGATGCCGCCGAACGCCGCCGCGGTCGACGCCGCAAGCGCGCGGCACGACTCGGGATCGGTGACGTCAACCGTGAACCCCGAGATCTGCGCTCGAGTGCCGGTGCCGGCGTCGGCGATGAGCGAGAGTGCAGCGACGGCCGTATCCACCCCCGCCTGCGAGCGGCCCGCGACGGCGACTCGCGCGCCCGCCTGTGCGAACACGCTGGCGATGCCGAAGCCGATGCCCTTCGTGCCGCCGGTGACGACGACGCGAGTGTCGGAGAGATCGAACAGGGGAGCAGCTGGCATGGTGCGCCTTTCGCGAATGGATGGGTGCGCCCATTCCATCGCCCGGGCGGGCAGGATGCCCCTCTGGAAACCTGCCTGCGACCGCTCTTAACGCAGTGTTTACGCCCGCCGGCGGATCACCGCCGGCGCCTTCGGGTCACCACCAGAACGGAGGCTGGGTCACGTACGGCGCCTCGAGTCGTGCGACCTCGTCGTCGGTGAGCGTCAGCTCGAGGGCTGAGGCGGCATCATCGAGGTGCTTCGCCTTGGTCGCCCCGACGATTGGGGCTGTGACCGTCGGGTTGCGCAGCACCCACGCGAGTGCGACTCGTGCCATCGGGACCCCGCGCTCGGCCGCGATCTGCTCGACGACGTCGATGATGGGGCCGTCGGCATCGGCATCGAACGCCTTCGCGACCGAGTCGAGTTCGGCGCGTGCCGTCGATTCGCCGCGCGGCCGGGTCAGGCGCCCCTTGCCGTTCGGCGAGTACGGGACGAGGCCGACGCCCATGTCGGCGCACATGGGGATCATCTCCCGCTCCTCCTCGCGCTTCAGCAGGTTGTACTGGTCCTGCATGGCGACGAACGGGGTCCATCCGCCTACCGCCGCGGCCTGCTGCAGCTTCGCGAACTGCCAGGCGTACATCGACGATGCGCCGAGATAGCGCACCTTGCCAGAGCGCACGAGGTCGTCGAGTGCCTGCATGGTCTCCTCGACGGGGGTGCTGTCGTCGAAGCGGTGGATGTAGAGCACGTCGATGTGGTCGGTGCCGAGTCGCTCGAGGGACGCGTTCGCCTGTTCGAGGATCGCCGTGCGGGACAGCCCGGAGCCGCCGGGGCCGTCGTGCATCTTGCCGGAGAGCTTCGTCGCGAGCACGATCTCCTCCCGGCGGCTGAAGCGACGCATCGCGCGCCCGATGATCTCCTCGCTTGTGCCCTGCTGGTACACGTTTGCCGTGTCCCAGAAGGTGATGCCGAGCTCGACCGCCTGGCGGAGCAGTGGTGCCGCCGCGTCGTCGTCGAGGGTCCAGCTGTGCAGGCCGCGCTTCGGGTCGCCGAAGCTCATGCAGCCGAGTGCGAGGCGGCTGACGCGGAGGCCGGTGCGGCCGAGGTTCGTGTACTCCATGCCAGGAGCGTATGTCGCACCACCGACACCAGGGAGGCCCTGGCAGTGCCCCCTGCACCGCGTCTGCTCTGCGCTGCGTCCGCCGTCCGCCGTGCCCAGCCCAGCCCGCACCAGTCCGGCTGCAGGCCTGGGGCTAAGGCGCCAGAAGGCGCCAGCTGAGGTGCGGATGCGCGAGGTCTGCGGGTGCAGACCTGCGAGACGTGGGGGTTGTGCACGCCTGTTGGCGCGCTGGGGTGCGGATGCGCGAGGTCTGCGGATGCGCTGGGTCTGCGGGTGCAGACTTGCGAGACCTGGGGGTTGTGCACGCCTGTGCGCGCGTAGGGGTGCGGATGCGCGAGGTCTGCGGATGCGCGGGGTCTGCGGGTGCGGACTTGCGAGACGTGGGGGTTGTGCACGCCTGTTGGCGCGTAGGGGTGCGGATGCGCGAGGTCTGCGGATGCGCTGGGTCTGCGGGTGCGGACTTGCGAGACGTGGGGGTTGTGCACGCCTGTTGGTGCGCTGGGGTGCGGATGTGCGAGGTCTGCGGATGGGGCTTCGCCAGACCTGGGGGTTGTGCACGCTTGCAGGTGCGCAGGTGCGCAGGTGCGCAGGTGCGCAGGGGTGCGGATGCGCGAGGTCTGCGGGTGGGGCTTTGCGAGACCTGGGGGTTGTGCATGCCTGTTGGTGCGCAGGGGTGCGGATGTGCGAGGTCTGCGGATGCGCGGGGTCTGCGGGTGCGGATGCGTCCTCACCCGCACCCCGCTTCCCGCCTGCCGCACCCCGCTTCCCGTAACCCAGTGTTTACAGGGGCGAACGCTGTGGAAACATCCGTCTGTCTACTATTGGCGAACAAGGTTTCATGTCAGGTAACATCAACACCATGCGGGAGACGACCATGACACAACTAGCCCCCAAGCTGGTCGA
Organism: Pseudoclavibacter sp. RFBG4; assembly: GCF_002931515.1. Lineage (NCBI taxonomy): Bacteria > Bacillati > Actinomycetota > Actinomycetes > Micrococcales > Microbacteriaceae > Pseudoclavibacter > Pseudoclavibacter sp. RFBG4. The sequence goes on from NZ_PSYC01000034.1 coordinate 42,686, forward strand.
AGGAGAGCTCGCGGCAGGCGACCGCATCACGCTCCGCGACCTCGCCCAGGCGCACGGCGTGCAGTTCATCCTCGCCACGTTCGTCGATCTCAACGGCAAGCCGTGCGCGAAGCTCGTGCCGACCTCGGCCGCCGACGAGCTCGAGGCGGGCGCCCTCGGCTTCGCGGGCTTCGCCGCCGGCCTCATCGGCCAGGAGCAGCACGACCCCGACCTCATCGCGATCCCCGACCTCGACTCGTTCACCCCGCTGCCGTTCGTCCGCGAGGGCCTCGCGCTCGTGCACTGCGACCCGCACGTCAACGGGAAGCCGTGGCCCTACGCGCCGCGCAACATCCTGAAGCGCGCCATCGCCGAGCTCGCCACGCGCGGCATGACCGCCAAGGTCGGCGCCGAGGTCGAGTACTTCCTGGTCGACCGCGCCGAAGGCGGCACCCTCGCCCCCGCCGACAAGCGCGACAACGGCCCTCGCCCCTGCTACGACGCGCGTGGCGTGACTCGCATGTACGACCACCTCGCCTCCGTCTCGACCGCCATCAACTCGCTCGGCTGGGGCAACTACGCCAACGACCACGAGGACGGTGCAGGCCAGTTCGAGCAGAACTTCGACTACGCAGACGCGCTCACGACCGCCGACCGCGTCATCACGCTCCGATACATCCTCAACGTGCTCGCCGAAGAGCGCGGCATGACGGCGACGTTCATGCCGAAGCCCTTCACGAACCGCACGGGGACGGGCCTGCACCTCCACCTGTCGCTGTGGAGCGAGCAGGACGAGCCGCTCTTCCCGGCGGGCCCAAGCGCGAGCGGCGCCGCCGCAGTCGCCGCATCCGCCGCATCCGCCGCATCCGCCGATGACGCCGCGAGCGACTCGGCAGCGGATGCGCGGGGCCTCGGCCTCTCGCCCGTCGCGTACGGCTTCGTGGCCGGGCTCCTCGAGCACGCGCCCGCCCTCCAGGCGTTCCTCGCTCCCTCGGTGAACTCGTACAAGCGGATCGGCACGGCCACGTCCAGCTCGGGCGCGACCTGGTCGCCGCGGAAGGCGTCGTACGGCGGCAACGACCGCACGCACATGGTGCGGGTTCCGGACAACAAGCGCGTCGAGCTCCGCTCGGGGGACGGCGCAGCGAACCCCTACCTGGCGGTCGCGACCTCGATCATGGCCGGCCTCGATGGCATCGACAACAGCATCGACCCAGGCAACCCCTCCGGTCCAGGCCAGGCGCCCGAAGGCGCGGCCGTGCTGCCCGCGACGCTCCTCCACGCCGTCGAGGCGCTGCGCCGCGACCCCGTGATCCTCGCCAGCCTCAGCGGCGACGAGGCCACCGGCCGCTACTTCGCCGACGCGAAGGAGACCGAGTTCCTCACCTGGCACGCGCAGGTCAGCGACTGGGAGCTCGACACCTACCTCACCGCCTTCTGACCCGCCCGCATCCAGAGACCAGACAAGACCACCCCGAAAGGACCACGCCCGTGTGTGGAATCGCCGCGCTGCAGTTGCGCAACCCCCAGCTCAGGCCGCAGATGGGCGACCTGCTCCAGACCATGCTCTGCGAGATGGTCGACCGCGGACCCGACTCCGCGGGCCTCGCCGTGTACGACAACCCCGACCTCACGGGCGGCGCCGCGTCGACGCTCAGCCTCCTCGGCCGCACGCAGCTGCTCACCGTGGAAGAGCTCACCGCCGAACTCGAGCGCACCCTCCCAGCCGGGGCGGCACCGAAGGTGTCCGTCGTGGGCGACACGACCCTCGTGAGCGGCGAGCTGTCGACGAGCATCCTCGCGGATGCGGTCAGCGCGGCCCTCCCCACCGCCACGATCATCGGCCGCGGCGGCCACCTCGCCGTCATGAAGAGCGTCGGCAATCCCATGGATGTCGCCTCCAACCACGGCCTCGAGTCCATGTCGGGGAGCCAGGGCGTCTCGCACACCCGCATGGCCACCGAATCGGCCGTGACCGCGGGCGGCACGCACCCCTTCGCTGTCGCCGACGACCTCTGCCTCGTGCACAACGGATCCTTCTCGAATCACGCCTCCATCCGTCGCGAGCTGAAGCGCACGGGCGTGCAGTTCGACTCCGAGAACGACACAGAGGTCGGCGCGCGCTACATCGCCTCCCGTCTCGAGCAGGGCGACACCCTCGAGGAGGCGCTCATCAACCTCGGCGACGTCTTCGACGGCTTCTACACGCTTGTCGTCACGACCGCCGACAGCATGGCCATCGTGCGCGACCCCATCGCCTGCAAGCCCGCCATCGTGGCCGTCACCGACGACTACGTGGCCATGGCCTCCGAGTACCGCGCCCTCGCGCAGCTCCCCGGCATCGAGTCCGCCGACATCTTCGAACCAGTCCCCGGAAAGGTCTACACGTGGTCACTCTAGACAGCACCCAGTACGCGGCAGCCCCAGCGGCCGCACCCGCAGCTCCTCGCGCGGCGGCTTCCTCGCCGGCCCCCTCGTCGTCGTCCGCCGCGGCTGCGGTCAGCCCCACCACGATCGACCTCGCCGGCCAGGATGTTCGAGTCGTGAACGCAGCCGTCCAGGCGGCGGAAGACGTAACCAGGTGGAGCATCCAGCACCCCGCCGGCAAGCACAACGTGGCCGTCGGCATCAGCTCGGCCATCGACGTCACGATCGACGGGCACGTCGGCTACTACGCCGCCGGAATGCACCAGCGGGGCGCCGTCACCATCAACGGCAACGCCGGAGTCGGGCTCGCCGAGAACATCATGAGCGGCCGCGTGCACGTCACGGGCGACGCCTCCCAGTCGGCCGCCGCGACCGGCCACGGCGGCCTCGTCGTCATCGACGGCAACGCCGGAGCCCGCTGCGGCATCTCCATGAAGGGCGTCGACATCGTCGTGGGGGGCAGCATCGGGCACATGTCTGCGTTCATGGCGCAGGCCGGCCGCCTCGTCGTGTGCGGCGACGCCGGGGAAGCGCTCGGCGACTCCATCTACGAGACCCGCATCTACGTGCAGGGCACCGTCGAATCGCTCGGCGCCGACTGCATCGAGAAGCCCATGCGCGAGGAGCACCTCGCGGAGCTCGCCGAGCTGCTCGTCGCAGCCGGCCGCGACGACGACCCGGCCGCGTTCAAGCGCTACGGCTCGGCCCGCAAGCTCTACCACTTCAACGTCGACAACGCCTACTAGGCCGAGCAGGAAGCGCCACTCATGACTCTCATCGACCAGCCCACGTCCACCGTCGGCGCACCGCAGTCACCCGCTCGCCTCGCCGAGCTCGGCCTGCGCGAGTCCGCGACCTTCGACCGCGCGACGATCTCCGACATCCAGCGCGCCGCCCGCACGGGCATCTACGACATCCGCGGGTGGGGTGCGAAGCGGCAGCTGCCGCACTTCGACGACCTGCTGTTCCTCGGCGCATCCATGTCGCGCTACCCGCTCGAGGGGTACCGCGAGCGCTGCGGCACCGACGTCGTGCTCGGCGACCGCTTCGCCTCGAAGCCCCTGCACCTCGACATTCCGGTCACGATCGCCGGGATGAGCTTCGGCGCTCTCTCCGCGAATGCCAAGGAGGCCCTCGGGCGCGGTGCGTCCGAGGTCGGCACGTCGACGACGACCGGCGATGGCGGCATGACGCCGGAGGAGCGTGGCCAGTCGAAGCACCTCGTCTACCAGTACCTGCCCTCCCGGTACGGCATGAACCCCGACGATCTGCGCAAGGCGGATGCGATCGAGATCGTCCTCGGCCAGGGCGCGAAGCCTGGCGGCGGCGGCATGCTGCTCGGGCAGAAGATCACCGAGCGCGTCGCCGGGATGCGAACCCTGCCGATCGGCATCGACCAGCGATCCGCGAGCCGCCACCCCGACTGGACGGGCCCGGACGACCTGACCATCAAGATCGCCGAGCTTCGCGAGATCACCGGCTGGGAGAAGCCGATCTACGTGAAGATCGGGGCATCCCGCCCCTACTACGACACGGCGCTCGCGGTGAAGGCCGGCGCCGACGTGGTGGTGCTCGACGGCATGCAGGGAGGCACGGCGGCGACGCAGCAGGTGTTCATCGAGAACGTCGGCATCCCGACGCTCGCCGCGATCCCGCAGGCCGTCGCGGCGCTCCAGGAACTCGGCATGCACCGCAAGGTGCAGCTCATCGTGTCCGGCGGTATCCGCACGGGGGCCGACGTCGCGAAGGCGATGGCGCTCGGCGCCGATGCGGTCGCGATCGGCACGGCCGCGCTCATCGCGCTCGGCGACAACGACCCCCGCTACCAGCAGGAATACGCCGACATCGGCTCGGCCGCCGGCTTCTACGACGACTTCCAGGACGGGCGCGACCCGGCCGGCATCTCGACGCAGGACCCGGAGCTCGCCTCCCGCCTCAACCCCGTCGAGGGAGGGCGACGCCTCGCGAACTACCTGCGCGTGCTCACCATGGAGGCGCAGACCATCGCCCGCGCGTGCGGCAAGTCGCACATCCGCAACCTCGAGCCGGAGGACCTGGTCGCGCTGACCGTCGAGTCGGCCGCGATGGCGAACGTGCCGCTCGCCGGCACGAGCTGGATCCCCGGCAAGCAGTACTAGGGCGGAGGGGCTACGGCCCACCGACGCCGCCTGGCCGACTTCCGTGACGAGCCCCCCCCACCTCCCGGCTTTGAAGCCCCGGAGCTGGGGGGGGGGCTCGTCACGGAGGCTGGTCAGCGCTCCAGGCAGGCCGCCTCGAGCTCCGCGAGGCGCTCGGCTGGGTCGCCCGTGAGCTCCACGACGCGTGGGCCGCTGAGCTCCGGCTCGGCGGCGAGGTCCAGGAGCGCGTCGTTCATGGCATCGCGGAGTTCGAGGTCCTCGTCATCGCCGACCGAGATCTGGTCGCGGTAGGCGAGGGGGAGCAGCACCAGGACATCCACCCGCTCGGCCGCGTGCCGGGTGAGCGCTGCACCGCGCCGGATCGCCGCGCGCGAGCGCCCGGGTCTGCCGAGGGCCTCCAGCGCGTGCAGGTAGGCGAGGAAATCGAGCGGCCCGCGCTCCGCGACGACGTCGGAGCCTTCCGGCAGCTCGGCAAGCCGGTGGGCGGCGATCTCGAGCTGGCGGCTGAACAGGCCCGCGTCGAGGTCGTCGAAGCGGTCATCGAGGAGCTCCTCGAACGGGTCGGGGAGGACACGGTATCTCGGATGCGCGGCCACGAAGTCGCCGATGAGCGTGCTCTTGCCGCTTGCGTGGGTTCCCGACACGACGATCCGCATGGCAGGCGAGCCTAGGTGGTGCGCGGCTTCACCGCCACGGGGCGGGCCTGGGAGCTCGCGCTCGGCTGACCGACATCAGTGCGAAAACAGCGCGTTCTTGGTCTGCAGCAGCGATTCGGCACGAAATCGCACTCATGCTGGTCAGGCGGTCGCCTGCCACCGCCGACCGGCTTGCCGACCTTCGTGCCCGTCCGTGCCCGCCACGCCGCCGTGCCCGTCGCGCCCGCGGTGCACGGCCAGCGCGCCATCTGCAACGTTGTAGAGTGACGCGCACGAGCATCCCTGCAACGGCGCGCCGTGCTCGAAATCGCTGCGCCTGCCAGAAGAGAGACGACCAGACCCATGGCTGCGACCCTCCACGATGTTGCCCGAGTGGCGGGTGTGTCGATCAAGACGGTGTCGAACGTCATCCACAACTACCCGCACATTCGAGCGAACACGAAGCAGCGAGTGCTGGATGCGATCAACGAGGTCGGCTACCGCCCGAACCTGTCGGCTCGCGGTCTGCGCCTCGGGCGCACCGGGGTGATCAGCCTGGTCATCCCGGACCTGCGGAACGCGTACTTCTCGGAGCTGGCGGAGGCGGTCATGCGTGCGGCGGCCGAGCACGAGCTGTCGGTGCTGATCGAGCAGTCGGGCGGGTCGCGGGAGAGCGAGATCGCGGCGCTCAAGGGTCCGCGCGCCGAGTTCGTCGACGGCATCCTGTTCAGCGTCCTGGAGCTGGGAGCGGCTGACGCGTCGGTGCTCGCCGACGTGCGGGTGCCGATGGTCCTGCTGGGGGAGCGGATCTTCAACGGGCCGACCGACCATGTGACGATGCGCAACACGGAGGGCACGCGCGCTGCGACGGAGCATCTCATCGAGGTCGGATGCACGCGCATCATCGCGCTCGGCTCGCATCCTGGCGAGGAGGTCGGCTCTGCTGCGCTGCGCACCCTCGGGTATCGCCAGGCGCTGGAGGCTGCGGGTCTGCCCTTCCGGGAGGAGCTCGTCAGGCCGGTCGGCACGTGGCATCGGTTCGACGGGGCAGCGGCGATGCGGGAGGTGCTGGCGGATGGCGTCGAGTTCGATGGCATCGTCGGGTTCAACGACTCGCTGGCGCTCGGCGCGATGCGGGTGCTGAGCGAGCGGGGCATCCGCATGCCTGAGGATGTCGCAGTGGTCGGCTTCGATGACATCGACGAGACGCGGTACTCGCTGCCGACGCTGACGACGATCGCGCCCGGGCGTGAGGAGGTCGCCAAGCGCGCGGTGGAGATGCTCGTCGAGCGCATGGGCAATCGGGATGCGGCGCTCGAGCCGCGTGAGCTGCTGACGGAGTTCACGCTGGTGCGCCGGGAGTCGACCGCGCGCTGAGCCGGTCTCGGATCGGGCCTTGACAGCTCCGATCCGATTGGGCAGGATCGCATTTACAACGTTTACCTACAACGTTGTAAATCGCGGAGGCGATGACAATGACGTTTCATCCTCGAGAGGTTTAGCCCCCACATGAACAAGAGAACCCTGACGGCCATCAGCGCCGCAGCGCTCACCGCCGTCGCCCTCAGCGCGTGCTCCTCCGGCTCGGCCGGCGGCAGCACCGCGGCAGACGCCACGTGCACCAACACGATCGTGAACGAGGACGCCCCGCAAGTGCTCGTCTGGGCCTGGTACCCCGCGTTCGAGCAGGTCGTCGACCTGTACAACCAGACGCACGACGACGTTCAGGTCTGCTGGACGAACGCCGGCCAGGGCAACGACGAGTACACGAAGTTCTCCACGGCGATCGAGGCGGGCTCCGGCGCCCCCGACGTGATCATGCTCGAGAGCGAGGTGCTCTCGAGCTTCACGATCCGGGATGCGCTCGTCGACATCAGCGAGTTCGGCGCGGGGGACCTCTCGGACAGCTACACGGAGGGCGCGTGGAGCGATGTGACGAGCGGCGACGCCGTCTACGCCATCCCCGTCGACAGCGGACCCATGGGCATGCTCTACCGTCAGGACCTCTTCGACGCCGCCGGCATCTCGGTGCCGACGACCTGGGAGGAGTTCGCCACCGCCTCCCAGCAGCTGAAGGACTCGGGCTCCGGGGGAGTGCTCGCCAACTTCCCGACCAACGGGCGAGCCTTCAACCAGGCGCTCTTCGCGCAGGCCGGCTCCGAGCCCTTCGTGTACGACAAGACCAACCCGACCGAGGTCGGCATCAACGTCAACGACGCGAACGCCAAAGAGGTGCTCGCCTACTGGGATGACCTGGTCCAGAAGGATCTCGTGACCACGGACGATGCCTTCACCGCCGACTACAACACGAGCCTCGTCGATGGCACCTACGCCGTGTACCTCGCCGCAGCGTGGGGTCCCGGCTACCTGCAGGGCCTGTCCGATGCCGATGGCACCGCCGAGTGGCGTGCGGCTCCGCTCCCGCAGTGGGATGCCGCAAACCCCGTCGACGTGAACTGGGGCGGATCGACGTTCGCGGTGACCGAGCAGGCCGACGACAAGGCGCTCGCTGCCCGCGTGGCGATGGAGATCTTCGGCACGGAGGAGGCATGGAAGATCGGCATCGAGGAGGGGGCGCTGTTCCCGACCTACACGCCGGTCCTCGAATCGGAGTACTTCACCGAGCTCGAAGCCGAGTTCTTCGGCGGGCAGCAGGTGAACAAGGAGGTCTTCCTCCCCGCGGCTGCCGGCTACTCCGGCTTCACGTTCAGTCCCTTCCAGAACTACGCGTTCGATCAGCTCACGGAGCAGCAGTACGCGATGGTCCAGGGCCAGAAGTCCTCGGACCAGGCGCTCGACGACCTGCAGGCCTCCCTGGTGCAGTACGCCACGGAGCAGGGCTTCACCGTCACCGAATAGTCGGTCCGGCCGACTCCCGCCCGGGCATCGGCGTCGCTCGCCGCAGAACGCGATCGACCCGATGCCCGGACGCCTCCTCCTGCGCGCCCCGCGCGCTGACGGACTTGTGATGACAGACAGAAGGACTCGAAATGGCTACTCCGAACGCCGTGATCGTGCCGAGCGCACGTGAGACGGAACCGGGCGAGCAGGCAAGCGCTCCGCCTCCTCGCAAGCAACGCAAGCCGCGGGCGGTCGTCGGCCCGATCGAGCGTCGACGGCAGCGCATCGGGTGGCTGTTCGTCGCCCCGTTCGCCGTCGTGTTCGTGACGTTCCTCATCGTGCCGCTCTTCTACGCGTTCTGGATGAGCCTGCAGACGTCGACGCTGGCCATGGGCACGTCGTTCACGTGGTTCGACAACTACGCGAAGGCATTCACCGACCCGATCTTCCTCGACGGCCTGCTCCGCGTCGGCCAGTTCGCGTTGGTCATGATCCCGCTGCAGATGCTCGTGGCGCTCATCGCCGCACTCGTGCTCGACAGCCTCACGACGTGGGCATCGAAGTTCTCGCGGCTCATGATCTTCCTGCCGTATGCCATCCCGGTGGTCATCGGCGCCCTCATGTGGGGCTTCCTCTACAGTCCGCGCTTCGGTCCGGCCAGCGACCTGTTCGAGCTCTTCGGGCTCGCCGCTCCCGACTTCCTCGCGCAGAGCGCGATCTTCGGCAGCCTCGTGAACATCGTCACCTGGCAGTGGGCGGGCTACTACATGATCATCATCTACGCGGCGCTCCAGGGCATCGACCGCTCGATCTACGAGGCGGCCCGCATCGACGGCGTCACGTCGCTGCAGATGGCGCTGCGCATCAAGGTGCCCATGATCTCGTCATCCATGGTGATGGTGCTCATCTTCGCGATGATCGGCACGCTGCAGTTCTTCACGGAGCCGCAGGTGCTGCGCGGTATCGCGCAAGGCGCGATCCCCGTGTCGTACACACCGAACATGTACGCCTACTCGCTGGCCTTCTCCTACAGCCAGTTCAACTACGCGTCGGCGATCTCGTTCGCGCTCGGAGTCGTCGTCTTCATCGGCTCCTACTTCTTCCTCTTCCTCACACGCAAGCAGAGCGGGCTGAAATGACCACGGAGACCGCGGCGAGTTCCACGCTCACCCCACGACAGCAGCGCAGCTTCGCGCGAGCCCAACGCAGCGCGGACCTCCGCCGGGGTGGGTCGAAGGCGAAGCGCACCTTCTCGCACATCCTGCTGCTCGCGTTCGTCATCTACTTCGTCATGCCGCTCTGGTGGCTCATCGTGGCGTCGACGAAGGACACAGCCGGGCTCTTCACCGGCAGCGGCGGGCCGCTCTGGTTCGACGACAGCTTCAACCTGTTCGACAACATCGCGCAGCTCGGCACGCACCAGGGCGGCATCTACTGGCGCTGGCTCGGCAACTCGTTCCTCTACGCCTTCACGGGAGGCATCGGTGCGACGATCCTCGCGGTGTTCGCCGGCTACGGCTTCGCGAAGTACCGCTTCCGGGGTCGCACGGTCTTCTTCAACGTGCTGCTCGGCGCGGTCATGGTGCCCCTGACGGCGCTGGTCATCCCGACGTTCGTGCTCCTCAGCGAGGCGGGCCTCGTCAACACGATCTGGGCCGTCATCCTGCCGTCGCTGCTGAATCCGTTCGGCGTCTACCTCATGCGCATCTACGCCCAGGATGCGGTGCCCGACGAGATCCTGGATGCGGCGCGAGTCGACGGCGCTGGCGAGCTGCGCATCTTCTTCCAGGTCGCGCTGCCGCTCCTCCGGCCCGCGATCGTGACGGTGCTGCTGCTCAGCGTCGTCGGCACGTGGAACAACTTCTTCCTCCCGCTCGCCGTGTTGAGCGACCCGAACCTCCTCCCGGTCACGGTCGGGCTCAACAGCTGGACGGCGCTCTCCAACGCAGGAGCCGGCGGCGAGCAGGTCTGGAACCTCATCGTGACGGGCGCCTTCCTCTCCATCGTCCCCCTGGTCGTCGCCTTCCTCTCCCTGCAGAAGTACTGGCAGGGCGGCCTCTCGCTCGGCGCAGTCAAGTAGGCGACGCGCATCCGCTCGCCCTCACCCCTCGACAGAAAGACAGCAGAACACCCCATGGTCACTGCACGACTCACCATCGACCCACACTTCGCGGTCGGCGCCATCAACCGCCGAGTCTTCGGCTCGTTCATCGAGCACCTCGGCCGCGCCGTCTACGACGGCATCTACGAGCCGGGCCATCCGACGGCAGACGAGAACGGCTTCCGCCGCGACGTCATCGACCTCGTCAGGGAGCTCGGCGTCTCGGCTATCCGCTACCCCGGTGGCAACTTCGTGTCCGGCTTCCGCTGGGAGGACAGCGTCGGCCCCAAGGCCGAGCGCCCGCGCCGCCTCGATCTGGCTTGGCACTCCACTGAGACCAACGAGGTCGGCCTGCACGAATTCGCGACCTGGCTCGACAAGGTCGACAGCGAGCTCATGCTCGCCGTGAACCTCGGCACGCGCGGCACCCTGGAAGCCCTCGACCTGCTCGAGTACTCCAACATCCCGTCCGGCACGCAGCTCAGCGACCAGCGCATCGCCAACGGCAGGACCGACGCGTTCGGCGTGAAGATGTGGTGCCTCGGCAACGAGATGGATGGGCCGTGGCAGCTCGGCCACCGGTCAGCGGACGACTACGGCAAGATCGCCTCCCAGACCGCGAAGGCCATGCGTCAGATCGATCCGACGCTCGAGCTCGTCGCCTGCGGGTCGTCGAGCGCGCAGATGCCGACGTTCGGCGAGTGGGAGCGCGTGGTGCTCACGCACACCTACGACGACGTCGACTACATCTCCTGCCACGCCTACTACGAGGAGAAGAACGGCGACCTCGACAGCTTCCTCGCGTCTGCCGTCAACATGGACGGATTCATCGAATCCGTCATCGCCACCGCCGACCACGTGAAGGCGGTCAAGGGCAGCGACAAGACCATAGATATCTCGTTCGACGAGTGGAACGTCTGGTACCTCGACCGGTACCACGACGTCGACAAGGTCGAGGGCGTCGACAACTGGCCCATCGCCCCGCGCATCCTCGAGGACGTCTACTCGGTGGCCGACGCGGTCGTCTTCGGGAACCTCATGATCTCGCTGCTCAAGCGCGCCGACCGCGTGACCAGTGCCTCGCTCGCGCAGCTCGTCAACGTCATCGCCCCCATCATGACCGAGCCGGGCGGGCCAGCTTGGAAGCAGACGACCTACTTCCCGTTCGCGCTCACCTCGCGTCTCGCCAAGGGGCAGGCCCTCGAGGTGCGGCTCGAGAGCCCGAGCCACACGACGGAGGTCTACGGCACGGTCTCGACGCTCGATGCCGTCGCGACGCACGACGCGGAGACCGGGTCGACGGCGCTGTTCCTCGTCAACCGCAGCCGCAGCGAGGAAGCCACCGTGACGATCGACATCGCCGCGCTCGGCGCCGTGAGGGTCATCGAGGCGCAGACCCTCGCCGACGACGACGTGTACGCGAAGAACACGCTCGAGGACCCCGAGCGGGTCGGGCTCACCGCCAACGAATCCGCCCGAGTGGAGGGTGGAGTGCTGACGATCACCCTGCCCCCCGTATCGTGGTCGGCGGTGGAGCTTCGGGCCTGACGGTCTGGCTCGGCTCCGCCGGGTGCATCCACTTCGCAACGTCGCAGAAAGCAGGACCGCAGTGACCTCCAACTGGGCCGGGAACATCACCTTCGAGGCGGAGCAGATCGCCACCCCCACGAGCACGGCCGAGGTCAGCGAGGTGGTGCGGGCCGCGGTGGCAGGCGGGCACTCGGTGCGCGCGCTCGGCAGCGGGCACTCGTTCAACCGGATAGCGGATACGGGCGGCGTGCAGGTCTCGACGCGGGGCCTGCGCAGTCCGCTCCGCATCGACGAGGACCGGCGGTGGGTGTCCATCGGCGCGGGCACCCGCTACGGCGAGCTCGCGATCGACCTCGCCGAGCACGGCCTGGCGCTCGCGAACCTCGCCTCCCTCCCGCACATCTCCATCGCCGGCGCGGTCGCCACGGGAACGCACGGCTCCGGCAACACCAACCGGAGCCTCGCGGCAGCCGTCGCCGCCATCGAGTTCGTCGCCGGCGATGGGGATATCGTCGTGCTCGAGCGGGGAGACGAGGGGTTCGACGGGGCCGTCGTGTCGCTTGGCGCTCTCGGCGTCGTCACGCGCATCCGCCTCGACGTCGTGCCCCACTTCGAGGTGCGGCAGCGCGTCTTCGAGAACCTGCCGTTCGCGGCGCTGCTCGAGAACTTCGACGAGATCACGGGCGCCGGGTACAGCGTGAGCGCCTTCACGACGTGGGCGGAGCCCGAGCTCGTCGACCAGGTGTGGGTGAAGCAGCTCGCGAGCGAGGTGGCGCCAGGCGACTTCTTCGGAGCAACACCCGCCACCGAGGCGATGCACCCCATCCGCGGCGTCTCGGCCGTGGCCTGCAGCGAGCAGTTCGGCGTCGCCGGCCCCTGGTACGAGCGCCTGCCGCACTTCAAGCTCGAGTTCCAGCCCTCGAACGGCGCCGAGCTGCAGAGCGAGTACCTCATCCCACGGCTTCGGGCGCAGGATGCGCTGCTCGCGCTCGCGGGCATCGCCGACCGCATCCGCCCCCACCTGCTGGTCAACGAGGTGCGGACGGTCGCGCGCGATTCGCTGTGGCTGAGCCCCATGCACGGCAACGATGTCGTCGGCCTGCACTTCACATGGAAGCAGGACCCGGAGGTCGCCGAGCTGCTGCCGCTGCTCGACGAGATCTTCGCGCCGCTCGGCGGGCGCCCCCACTGGGGCAAGGTCTTCGACGAGCGCGTGCGGGCCTCGGAACTGTACCCGCGCTTCGCCGACTTCCGGAAGCTCGTCGACCGCTACGACCCCGACGGCGTCTTCGCGAACGACTTCACGCGGCGCCTGCTGCGGTAGGGCGGCCGCCGACGCGCGGGCCGCGACAGCTCCGCCTTCCTGCGGCGGGCGGCATCCGAGCCTGGCTGCGCCCGTTCCGATCCGCGCGCCGGGGCGGCTTGCCGCAACGCCTGACCAACTTCAGTGCAATTCGGCTTCGTTGCGGGGCCTCGCGCCCGAATCCGCAGGTTTCTGCACTGATGTTGGTCAGGCATGGCGGGCAGCTGGCGTCCGTCCCTGGTGCAACCCTGCTGCGCGCGGGGCCGGCCGCGGCCTGCGGGTCTCTCGCCGGGTCTTGCGTTCTCATCCGATCGTGCTAATTTACATTTGTAAATTAGTTCCGATCGAGGAGTGCCGTGGTCCAGGAAGATGCGAGGTTCGTCCGTTCGCGGGCGGCGCTCGTCGCAGCCGTCGTCGAACTGCTGGATGAGGGGACGGATGCGGCGCAGCTCAGCATCACCGACATCGTCGGCCGCGCAGGCGTGAGCCGCCCCACCTTCTACAAGCACTTCGACGACACCGCGGCCCTCATCCGCGAGGCGGCCCTGCGGCGTCTGCAGTCGGCGTTCGACCGCATCCCAAGCGTCGGCGACGACCCGTCGTGGCCGACCTTCGTGCGGGGCACGCTGCGCGCCCTGCTCGGCGAGCTCGCCGCCGACGCGCCCTTCTACCGGGCGGCGCTCGAGAGCAGCTTCGGCCTCCTGACGGGCGACATCATCGCCTACCTCGCGACGCGCCTGCTCGAGTCGTCGCCGCTCGGCCCCGTCATCCGCCGCCGCCACGGTCCCGACACCCCGCAGGACCGCGCCGAGTTCCTCGCGTCTGGCGCCATGTGGCACGTCACGAGGTGGCTGTTCGCTGCCGCTGAGGTCGCGGCTGAGGTCGATGCCCCGGCCGAGGCGACCACGGCTGCCGGCACGGCAGCGGATGCACGTGCATCCATCGACGAGCTCGTCGAACGCCTCTCCTCCCTGCTTCTCGCATCCTCCGGCGCGACCGTCGCCGAGCTTGACGCCCTCCGCGTCGAGCACGCTCGCTCATAGGACTCCCCACGCCCATGCGTTCCTTCTCCTTCCCCGACTTCGTGCGCACGCACCGGCGGACGCTCATCGTCATCGTCGGCATCATGCTCATCCCCCTCATCTACGCGGGCTCGCTGATCTGGTCGAACGAGGACCCGACGCACCGCCTCGACCACATCAACGCCGCGATCGTGAACAGCGACCAGGCCGCGACGCCCGCGACGCCCGCAACGACGACCGACGGCGAGCCCGCCGAGCCCGTCGACCTCGGCGCGACGCTCACCGAGAAGCTCGTCGACAGCACCGAGTCGAACAACTTCAGCTGGCACGAGATGTCGGCGGACGAGGCGCAGAGCGCGCTCGAGTCCGGCCAGGTGCTCGCCGTGCTCGACATTCCGGCGGGCTTCTCGGCGGCAGCTGTCTCGGCGGGCGGCGACGACCCGCTCGATGCGGCGATCGCCCGCCTCTCCATCACCACCAACGACGGCGCGAACATCATCGTCGGCAACATCGCGTCGACGGTCGGCACCACGGTTGCCGACGAGCTCGCCGCCGAGGTCTCCGACGAGTACCTCCGCAACGTCTACGTGGGCTTCACCGACATCCACGAGAGCGTCTCGGAGGCCGCCGACGGCGCGACCGAGCTCAACGACGGCGCCGAGCAGGCGCGCACGGGTTCCGGTGAGCTGGTTGTGGGTCTCGGGCAGCTGCGGGAAGGCGGCCTCGCGCTTGCCGACGGCAGCGCGACCCTCGCCGATGGGGCGACCCAGGTGGATGCGGGGGTGCAGCAGCTCAACACCGGCCTCGTCACCGCCAACTCGGGTGCCCAGCAGCTCAGCTCCGGCGCCGCGGACGCGAATACGGGCGCGCAGCAGCTCAGCGCGGGCGCGGCCAGCGCGAACGGCGGCGCGCAGGAGCTCAGCACGGGGCTCTCACAGCTGAACGCGGCGACGAGCGAGCTCCCCACGAGCCTCACGGACCTCAGCGACGGTGTCGCCTCGCTCAGCGAGGGGGCCACCACGCTCTCCAGTGGTGCCGCGAGTCTGGCAACCGGTTCGCGTTCTGTCGCGAATGGGAGCGCGAAGCTCAGCACCGGAGCAGATGAGGCGTTCGCGGGCGCCCAGCAGCTCGATGCCGGCAGCGGCACGCTGGCGACGGGCGCGACGCAGGTGAGCTCCGGTATCGACTCACTCGCCGCCAACTACGACTCGTTGACGGAGGCGCAGCGCAAGCAAGCGCTCGCCGAGCTTTCCGTCGCGGCTCAGCAGGTCGACGAGGGTGCGGGCACGCTGCACGAAAGTGCCTCGGCCCTCGTCGGAAGCGTCGAGGGCGGCTCGGGCCTGGCAGCCCTGCAAGCAGGGGCGACCGAGCTTGCGAGCGGCGCGGACTCCGCGGCGACCGGAGCCGAGTCGCTCCAATCGGGTGCCGCCGATCTGGCAACCGGCGCAGAGACGCTCGCGTCCGGCGTCTCGCCCCTCGGTGACAAGCTCAACGAGCTCGTCACCGCGATCTCGACCGCCTCATCCGGCGCGTCGACGCTCGCGACGGGCACGCAGTCGCTCGCCGACGGCGCAGCCACGTTGGCGACGGGCACGCAGTCCCTCGCCGATGGTGCATCCACGCTCGCGACGGGAACGCAGACGCTCTCGGCTGGTGCATCCACCCTCGCGCAGTCGACGCCGCAGCTCGCCTCCGGCGCGACGCAGCTCGAGCAGGGCGCGACGACGCTCGCCGACGGGACGGCCGACGCGGAGTCGGGCGGCACCGAGCTGAACGACGGCATCACGCAGCTGGCGGACGGCAGCAAGACCCTCGCCGACGGTCTCGACGACGGGGTCTCCGACATCCCCAGCTACACGGATGCGCAGGCCGACCACCTCGCCGGGGTCACGTCGACGCCCGTGGAGATCACGAAGACCCGCCTCAACGAGGTGCCGGCATACGGCTACGGTCTCGCGCCGTACTTCATGACGCTCGGCCTCTGGGTCGGCGCGCTCGCCTTCTACCTGATGTTCCCGCCGCTGCGGGAGCGGCTCGTGCTCGGCCGCCAGCCAGCGTTCGTCGTGGCACTGCGCAGCTTCGCACCCGGTGCGATGCTCGGCGCGGCCCAGAGCCTCCTCATGCTCACGATCGTGCGGTTCGGTCTCGGCCTCGAGCCGGCGAACATGCTCGGGCTCGTCGCGCTCGCGCTGCTCACGAGCGTCACGTTCGTCGCCGTCAACCAGGCCTTCAACGCGCTGCTCGGCCCTCCCGGTCGATTCCTCGCGCTCGTCATGATCGTGCTCCAGCTCTCCTCGGCCGGCGGCACCTACCCGGTCGAGACGGCGCCCGCGTTCTTCCAGCTGATCCACTCCTGGCTGCCGCTGAACTACGCCGTCACGGCGTTCCGCTCGCTCGTGGCCGGCGGGTCGATCGGCATCGGCGAGGCGTACGGGATGCTCACCGTCTGGCTCGTCGCCGCCCTCGCGCTCACCACCCTGTCGATCGCGCTCAAGCGGCGCCGGGAGAGGCTGGCGCCCGCGGCGGGCCCGGCCTCACGCGGGCCAGCCGAGGTCTCCCCGCTGGCGGCCGAGGTGGCTGCGCGCTGACGCGGCGCCGCTGCACGGGGCTAGCTGTTCGCGGCGTTCGCGTTGGCGGCGACGCTCGCGGCGACGGCGGCGTTGATGGTGATCGCGTTCATGGTGCGCGCGACCGCCGAGCTCGCGGCGGCCGCTCCCCAGTCGCCGGCCTCGAGCGCCTTCGCCCGGTTGATCACGTCGGTCTCCCACGGGAGCTCTCGGTGCAGGGTGGGCAGCGAGCCGCTCGCGGAGAGCAGCGCCGCGAGTGCAGCAGTTCGGGCGTCGGGCTCGGCGCCGTCGATGAGCACGGCTTGGACTCGGCTCATGAGCTTCGCTCGTCGGCCCGTGTCGCCCAGGCTGATGGTGGTCTTGGGGATGAACCCGAACGTCTTGCCCTGCTCGCGGAGCAGGTCGTCACGGAAGATGAGGCTCTCCAGCAGCTGGCCGCGCAGTTTGGGGCCGATGGACGCGAGCATGCCCTGCACCTCGCGCCGCTTCCCGTCGGAGTACTCCCACGCGGCCCGGAGGATCTCGTCGTCCGGCGCCGTCTCACCCACGGAGAGCACCAGGGTCCCGCGCAGGCCCGCCTTCTCGATCGCGACCTGGTCGTTCAGGGCCAGCTCGGTGAGCACGGCACCGGCGAGCACGTAGAAGAGGGTGCCTTCGCCGCCGATCGTTCCGTCGTCTGGATTGAAGAGCAGCAGCAGCAGATCTTCGGCGAGCAACGGCTGCGCTTCGTCGGGGCCGATGGCCGGGATGTGGTCGGGCTGTTCCATGGTTCCCCCTGGCAGGTGCGCGAGTCGTCGTGCCGGCCAAGGTACCAGCCGAGGCTCAGCCTTCCGCGCGGTCTCCGTACGCCGTGACGGAGAGGAAACGCGCCGGGAGCTCGATGAGCTCCTCCGGGCCATGCGGGCCCTCGCCGTCGAACTGCAGGGTGTCGCCGGGGCCCATCTCGTAGCGCGCATCCCCGTGCCCGTAGGCCATGCGGCCCTCGAGCATGTAGAGCAGCTCGGTGCCCGGATGCTGGAAGAGGGGGAACACCTCGCTCGCCTCGGTCAGCGTCACGAGCACCGCCTCCATGCGCTTGTGCTGGCCGCGCAGGGCGCCGAGCAGCTCGTAGAGGTGGCCGGATCGGGAGCCGCGGCGCACGATCTGCGCCCCGTGACCGGCCGGCACGTAGACGGCCTCCCTGTCGGAGTCGACGCCGCGGAAGAGGGCGGTGACGGGCACGTCGAGGCCGTGCGCGAGGCGGCCGAGCGTGGTGAGGCTGCAGGAGGTGAGGGCGTTCTCGATCTTCGAGAGCATGGCCTTGGAGATGCCGACCTTGTCGGCCATCTCGGCGACCGACATCCCGGTCGCGAGGCGGTACGCGCGCACCTGGATGGCGATGGCACGCTCGAGGTCGCCCGGCTGCGGGCCGACCGTGGCCGGGTCGACCTCGCGGTGCACGGAGCCCACGCCGATCTCGTCGTGGTCGTGTGCGTCGCTCATGCAGCCTCCGGGGTTCCGTTCAAGCCTAGCTTTCGCCGACCGGCCCGCCCGCGTCGTTTGGTGTTGGGCGCGCCTGGCTCTAGCGTTGCGGTCATGAGCGAGACGAGCGCTGGTGCTGACCGTGGCTGGGTCGCGCGCGCCGCGATCAGGGCGGTGCTGCTCGTCATCATCGCCGGGTACCTGGCGTACATGCTGCTGGTGTTCCCGAACGCGGCGGCCGGATCCGACGTCGATCGCGACTCCGCGGAGGGTGCGCGCCTCGCCGGCACGCTCATCCCGATCGCGTACGCCAGCATCGCGGCAGCGGTGGTGCTCGGCGTGTGGCTGGCGCTCGATGTGACGAGGGCCATCGCGATGAGCCTGCGAGCGTCGCTGCTGTGGCTGGCCTCGGTCGCCGTCCTGGCCGCATCCGCATGCGCAGCGCTGAGCGTCGCCGTCATCGTGGACAGCATCGTCGCGGGGATCGGCGTGGATGCCGACCAGACCAGGTACTGGGGGAGCACGGGGGCCATCATCGGGGATGCCTTCGGCCTGACCTGCCTCCCCTTCGTGGCGGCGACCGGTGTCGCCCTGCTCCTGTGGACGATTCGCACCGCGACGAAACTTGACCGCCACGCGAAACCTGCCAGGAGTAGCGTTGCGGCGTGACTTCATCTACGTTCAATGACCTTCTGACCGCCCAGATCGGCAACGAGTTCTCGGCCTCGCAGCAGTACATCGCGATCGCCGTCTGGTTCGACAACCACGACCTCCCGCAGCTCGCGGCGCACTTCTACCAGCAGTCGGTCGAGGAGCGGAACCACGCGATGATGCTCGTGCAGTACCGCCTCGACCGCGACCTCGGCGTCACGATCCCCGGCGTCGCCGCGCCGAAGACCGAGTTCGCCGATGTGGTCGAGCCCATCGCGCTTGCGCTCGCGCAGGAGCAGGAGGTGACCTCGCAGATCGAGGCGCTGTTCCGCGCTGCGCGTGCTGACGGCGACGCCATCGGCGAGCAGGCGATGCTCTGGTTCCTGAAGGAGCAGGTCGAGGAGGTCGCCTCCATGTCGACGCTCGTCACGATCGCGAAGCGCGCCGGCGACAACCTGTTCGACATCGAGAACTTCATCGCCCGCGAGACCATCGGCGACAGCGGCCAGGACGCGGACGCGCCTGCGGCCGCAGGCGGCGCGCTGTAGCAGCCGGCTCGGCCCGGGTCAGTCCCAGTTCCGCCCGTACTGCAGCGCGAGTTCCTGTGCCTGCGTCTGGGTGAGCTGGGCGACCCGGTGCCCTCGGGTGATGAGGGCTATCTTGCTGACCTCTTCGAGTTCGATCGCGGCCTGGATCGCGGCGTCCATGGTGGCGCCGCTGGTCACTGGCCCGTGGTTCTGGATGAGCACGGCGTCGAACGCGAAGTCGAGTGCGCGGATGCCGTCGGCCTGGTCGTGATCGCCGGGGTGCGCGTAGGGCACAAGCGGGGTCTGCCCCACGCGCATGACGAAGTACGGGGTGAGCGGGGGGAGCGCCGACCTCGTGGTCCACGGGTCGAGCAGGGACACGGCGACGGCGTGCATGGAGTGCAGGTGGATGACGGCGTGCGTGTGCGGGTTGCGCTCGTAGAACGCCCGGTGCAGCGGATGTTCCTTCGACGGTCGGGGTCCGGCGAGGTGCGCGCCGTCTGCCAGGGAGACCTCGGAGAGCTGGTCGGCCTTGAGCCGTCCGAGCTCCGTGCCGGTCGGGCTCATGAGCATCCGCTCGCCCAGTCGCATGGAGATGTTGCCTGAGGTGCCGGGGCTGAGTCCGAGGTCGGAGAGCCGGCGTCCGGCGTCGAGGAGCTCGGTGGCCTGGTCGAGGGTGGCGGTCGGGGTCACGCGAGCTCGTCCCAGGCCTCGACGAAGAACTCGGTGGAGCCGAAGTTCCCGGATTTGAGGGCCAGGTTGATCACGTGGTCGTCGGCGGTCGTCGCTCGGGCCCAACTCACGCCAGGGCAGATCGGCTGTCCGAGCTTGAGGCTGCTGATCCCCAGCTCGGTCACGATGCGGCCGGAGGTCTCGCCGCCTGCCGAGATGACCTCGACGGCGCCGGCGTCGATGAGTGCGATTGCGGCCTCGGCGAGCGTGCGCTCGATGCGATCGGCGGCGTCGGAGTGCGCTGACGCGTCGTCGGTGGCGAGGTCGTCGGGGGAGCCGGTCGCGTAGACGAGGACGGGCACGTCTGGGCGTTCCGCCCAGGATTCGCGCGCCCACCTGACGATGGACGCGGTCTGCTCGGTGTCGGCGAGGGGATCGACCTGCAGGCTGAGGAATCCCGCCTTCTTGGCTGCCTGCACCTGCTCCTGGGTCCGCTTGGAGGCGCTGCCGCAGAGGATGACACGGTGGCCGGCGAGCGCCGCGAGTCGGGGCGCCTCGGCTGCGCGCCGTTCGGGCACCGGGACGCCGAGCGCGAGTCCGGACCCGCCTGTGACGAACCTCAGCCCTGCGGTGGCGGTCGCGATGGTGGCGAGGTCGGCGTCCGTGACGGCGTCGATGACCACCGCGCTGGGAGTCGAGGCGCCCTCGAGCGCTGCGCTCAGCGCCTCCACGCTGTCGCGAACCGTCGCGAGGTCGATGAAGCCGACCGGGGTCTGCGCCTGACGGCTGAGCAGCAGGCGCACGTCGGATTCGGTCATGGGCGTGAGCGGGTGGTGGCGCATCGAGCTGTGCTCGAGCAGCTCGCCCCAGACGGAGAGCCGGCCGTCGCGCACGGTTCGCCCGTTGCCGGGGAACGATGGGACGACGATCGTCGTCGTGAGGTCGAGCTCGGCGAGCATGGCGTCGATGACGGGGCCGATGTTGCCGTGCTCGGTCGAGTCGAAGGTCGAGCAGTACTTGAAGTAGAGCTGGCGTGCGCCTGCCTCGGTCAGCCGGCGGAATGCATCCACGCTCTGGCGGACAGCTGTGTCGGGCGACGCGGTTCTCGTCTTGAGGGCGATGATGACCGCCTCGGTGTCGGCGGGGAGCTCGTGCAGCGCTGCGTCGGGCTCGGTGATGACGACTGCGTTCAGCCCCCGTGCCGCGAAGTTTCCCGCGAGGTCGACTGCTCCGGTGAAGTCGTCGGCCACGCAGCCGTGAAGAATCGTCAAGTTGGGTTCCCTCCTGCTGCAGCACTCGAACGAGACGGTGTGAATATCTGTGAGTGTTTGCACATGATCTGTGAATCCTTTATACATGATGTCAGCACGACGACCTGCCGGTCGTTGGCAACGACGCCATACGGAGACCAATGAACATCGAGTACCTTCTCGCCGCGCATCGCGGGACCCGCGTGCAGTATGCGCTCACCGGGGCCAAAGGTGGATTCGCTCGCACCCTGCTCGCGCAGACCACGCAGATCGAGGACCTGCACGCCAGCGTGCTCTGCGACCTCGACCCTGAAGGTGCGCGTGCGCTCGCCCTCGAGGTCGGCTTCGCCGCCGAGTCCCTCGTCGTCTGCGGCACACCAGGCGAAGTGCTCGAGGTCGTCGCGGCCGGCAAGACCGCCGTGGTCGCGAGCCGCGAGCTTCTGCCTCCCGAGGCCTTCGACATCCTCGTCGAGGCAACCGGGGACCCGGGGTTCGGCTATCGGGTGGCCGCGGATGCGCTGCGAGCGTCGAGGCCGGTCGCCATGGTCTCGAAGGAGGTCGACTCGGTCGCCGGCGTCGAGCTCGCCTCGATCGCCCGCGAGAACGGCGTCGTCTACACGCCCGCCAGCGGAGACCAGCCCGCGAACCTCATCGCCCTGGTCTCCTGGGTGCGGACGCTGGGACTCGACATCGTCGCCATAGGCAAGTCCAGCGAGTACGACCTCGTCTTCGACCCGTCCGCCGGCACCGTCACCCACCTCGACAAGCAGATCCACGCACCGCAGCTCGGCGAGCATCTGACGCTCGGCGATGACATCCCCGCGACGCTGCGCGCTCGCGCCGAAGCCGTCGCGGCGCTCCCCACCGGCGCTACGGCCGACTACTGCGAGATGGCGGTCGTCGCCAACCACACCGGCTTCGTCGTCGACGACGAGCTCATGCACTACCCCGTGGCCCGCATCAGCGAGCTCGCCGACATCTACGCGCCGAAGTCCTCCGGCGGAGTGCTCGAGCGCACCGGCGTCGTCGACGTGTTCTCCGTGCTGCGAACCCCGGACGAGGCATCGTTCGGCGGCGGCGTCTTCGTCGTCGTGCGCACCTACGACGCGCAGACCTGGGAGGTGCTGCGCGGCAAGGGCCACGTCGTCAGTCGCTCCGGCGAGTACGCCTGCATCTACCTGCCGTACCACTTCATGGGCGTCGAGACGCCGATGACGCTGCTGCTCGCCGTGCACCTCGGGGCGCCGTACGGCAGTCCGGAGCCGACGAGGAGCATCCTCATGGCAGGTCGAGCGAAAGCGGACCTGGCCGCGGGGACGCTCCTCGAGATGGGTGGACACCACCACGACGTGACCGGCGTGCAGGCAGTGCTGCTCGAGGCGGGTCCCGAGTCCGAGAAGGTGGCCCCGCTCTACGTCGCGTCGCGCGCGACGCTCGCCCGGGACGTGCGTGCCGGCGAGCTCATCCTCATCGATGACCTCGCCGACCACGACGCCGAGCTCCTCGCCGCGTGGGCCGGCGACGACGTCCGGGAGGGCAGCCATGTCTGACGTCTTCATCCTCCTCTCCTTCGCGTTCGCGATCGTGGGCCTCGTGCTCATGATCGGACGGTTCAAGGTGCATCCCGTGTTCGTGCTCTTCGTGGTGGTCGCCGTGCTGAGCCTCATGTTCGGGCAGGGCGGCGCCGGCACCGTCTCCCTCATCAACGAGGGCTTCGGGAACACGCTCGCGAACGTCGGCCTCCTCATCGTGTTCGGCTGCGTGCTCGGCAAGGCGCTCGAGATCAGCGGCGGGGCGCTGCGCATCACGCAGTCCGTCGAGAAGATGCTCGGAACGAAGCGCAAGATGCCCTGGGGCATCGCCCTCGCCTCGACCATCATCGGCATCCCCCTGATCGCCGACACGACCGTCATCATGCTCATCCCGATCGTCTCCGCCATGGCCTACCGGTCGAAGGAGTCGATGATGAAGTTCGGCCCGATCCTCTACATCGGCGCCTACGTGATGACCTCGCTGATCGTGCCAGGGCCCGGCCCCCTCGCCGCGGCGGGGGTCCTCGGCCTCGACTTCGGCATGTCCATCATGTACGGACTGCTCGTCGGGCTGCCCGGCATCGCGGTCGCCACGTTCTACCTGACGCGCATCAAGACCTACGTCGCACCCAAGGCGGAGTTCATCGAGTCGATCGCCAAGGCAGAGCAGCAGGCCGAGCAGGAGCAGCGCGAAGGCGGCTCAGGCACCACGAAGACGCTCACCGCTCAGAACGGCGGCGTCGGCCGCACGCTCGCGCTCAGCCCGTTCACGGGGCTCCCCGTCCGGCTCGGCTTCGCCCTGCTCCCCATCTACCTGCCGATCTCGCTCATCATGATCGACTCGCTGCTGGGGCCGACGCTTCCGGAGGGCTCGTTCATCCAGGAGCTCGTCGGCTTCGTCGGAGCGCCCATCATGGCGCTCGCGATCGGCGTGCTGTCGACCCTCCCCCTCTTCGGTGGCGCGTGGCGTCGCAAGGAGATCGTCAACGGCATGTTCGAGGACGGCCTGCGCACGGCCGCCATGCCGCTCGCCCTGACCGGCGTCGGCGGCGCGCTCGCCCTCCTCATCCGCGAGACCGGGGTGGCCGAGCGCATGTCGGAGGTCATCCAGGACGTCGGCATCCCGCCCCTCATCGTGCCCTTCCTCGTCGCGGCGGCGATCTGCACCATCACGGGCTCCAACATCCTCGGGATGCTCACGGCGTCGGCGATCATGGCTCCCCTCATCGACGACCTCGGTGTGTCCGCGCTCGCCGTCTACCTCGCCTGCGGCACGGGCGCGCAGATCTTCAAGCACGCCAACTCGTCCGGGTTCTGGGTGACCACGACCCTGTCGAACATGACGGTCGGCCAGGGGATCAGGTCGATCGGCGTCGCCTCGATCATCTCGGGCGTGACGGGATTCGCTATCGTTCTCGTGCTGTACTACGCAGGACTGATCTAGAGGTCGCATGAGAAGCCACACCGAGGAGCCGCCGTTGATTCCGGACCAGCGACGTCAGAAGATCCTCGAGCTGCTGAGCGCCCACGAGGTGCTCAGCGTGCATCAGCTCACGGAGCTGCTCGGGGTGTCGCACATGACGGTGCGCCGGGACATCGGGGAACTCGTGAGCCAGGGCGTCGCCGCGGTGGTGCCAGGGGGAGTGCGCTCGGCGCGCTCCGTCGCGGTCGAGCCCAGCTTCGACGCGAAGGCGAGCTCGGAGCGGGCGCAGAAGGCGGCCATCGGCCTCGCCGCGGGGAAGCTGCTCCGCGACGACGGCGTCTACTACCTGGATGCGGGGACGACGACCTCGTCGTTGCTCCCCGCGATCCGGGCGCTGGCAGCGCCGACGGTGGTCACGAACGACTTCACGATCGTGAGCTCCCTCATCGGCGACGCTCACGTCGAGGTCGTGCACATCGGCGGCAAGCTCGACCACGCGAACCGCTCCAGCGTGGGGCACCTCGCGGCAGGCGTGCTCCGCCAGCTCGCGGTGGACATCGCGTTCGTGAGCGCCAGCTCGTGGGACGCCCAGCGTGGAGTCACCACGCCGAGCGCTGAGAAGGTGGATGTGAAGCTGGCCGCCATGGAGGTGGCAAGCAGCGCGGTGCTGCTGGCCACGAGCAGCAAACTCGGCAGCTACTCGATCTACCGCGTCTGCGGGCTCGATCGCTTCTCGACCGTCATCACCGACGAGGGCATCTCCGAGGCCGACGCGGCGGCGGTGCGCGAGATCGGTGTCGAGCTCGTGACCGCCGCGGTGCACGGCTGAGCCAGCGAGCGCCGCGTACGCTGAAGCCGTGCATCCTGAACCCGTGACGAAGGCGGCGCGAGCGCAGCTGACCGAGCTCGCCGAGTGCGCGGCTGCTGGGCGAGAGCCTGCCGTGCACCTGTCGCCCGTCGATGAGCGCCTCGTGCGCGTCTCCCGTTCGGCCGCGGTGCTCATCCTCTTCGGCGTCCTCGACTCGCTTCCCAGCGATCGCGAAGCACAGGCCGGCGCCGTCTCCCGTGACCTCGACGTGCTGCTGCTCGCGCGAGCTTCGACGCTGCGCTCACACCCGGGCCAGGTCGCGTTCCCGGGCGGCCGGGTCGACGCGGAGGACAGGGACGCGGTTGCTGCCGCGCTGCGCGAGGCGGTGGAGGAGACGGGTCTCGATGCCGATGGCATCGACGTGCTCGGTCCCCTCGAGCCCGTGCCCCTCACCTACTCGCGGCATCTCGTGACGCCCGTGCTCGCCTGGTGGCGGCGTGCGTCCGAGGTGGGTGTCGTCGATGAGGCGGAGTCGGCTGCCGTGTTCCGTGCCCCCGTCGCCGAGCTGCTGGACCCCATGAATCGGGGCACCACGGTCCTGCGCCGCGACGGCGAGGAGTGGCGCGGCCCGGCGTTCCTGGTGCGGAACGAATCGGGCGAGCACCTCGTCTGGGGCTTCACGGCGATGCTGCTCGACGGCATCTTCGACCGCCTCGGCTGGACCGAGCCCTGGGACCAGGCGCGGGAGTTCGAGCTCCCCGACGCCTGAGCTCGCCATTCGCCCGAATCAGCGTGGCGCGAGGCCGCGACCGCCGAGTCGGTGGGCTCACTCGCAGCCGCAGGACCTCCGGATGACGAGCTCGCCCCGAGGCCGCTCGTCCGGGATGCTCCCGACGCCGAGCAGCCGGAAGACGGCCTGCTCGGCGAGCTCGGCGATGGGCTGGGCGAGCGTCGTGAGCCCCGGCCAGGCGTACTCGGCGTCGTCCGTGCCGTCGAACGAGACGACGGCGACGTCGCCCGGCATGTCGACGCCAGCCTCGTGGAGCGCCCGCATCGCTCCGATCGCGAGCTGGTCGGAGCTCATGAAGACCGCGTCGACCTGGGCGCTCGCGGCGGCGAGGTTGCGGCCGGCGAGGTACCCGGAGCGGCGTTCGAAGTCGGCGGGGAACACGAGCCCGGGCTCGAGGCCGGCGGAGGCGAGCTCGGCCGTCCACCCGCCGTAGCGGGCATCCTTCGTCGAGCCGACGAAGGCGATCCTGCGGTAGCCGTGATCGATGAGGTGGCGCGTGGCGTCGCGTGCGCCCTGATCGAGGTCGACGCCGACACCCATGGTGCCTGCGATGGGGTGGGGGTTGTTGAGGGTGGCCCAGCGGATGCCGAGCGCGTTGAAGGCGGTGACCTCGTTCGGGTGCACGATGGAGGCGACGAGGAATCCGTCGACCTGCCGGGAGGCGAGGGACCGGGCGAGTGCGATGGCCCGGTTGTCGTCGTCGCGCGAGTTCACGACGAGCACGGCGTAGCCCTCACGCGCCGCCACGTTCTCGACCTGCTGGCACAGCTCCGACCAGAACGGGTTCGTGGTGTCCGGCACGATGATGCCGATGAGCCGTGAGGAGCCCATCTTCAGTGCGCGGGCCGCGGCGTTCGGCGTGTAGCCGAGGATTCGAATCGATTCGCGCACGCGCGCCGCGGTCGCCGGCGCGACGGGGGCACGGCCGTTGAGGGTGTACGTGACGACGGCATCGCTGACACCTGCGTGGCGCGCAACGTCCCGGCGCGTGACCTTCCGGGGTGCACCTTCGGGCATCACTACTCCTCGTTCACTCGAGTCGATCTTACGGTCGATGCGGGCGCCCGAATCCTCGGACGCCCGCATCTTCACCGCTCGCTCCGTCAGGCGTGTGCGGCGTCGGCGCTCACTGCACCGAGCGCTGCGGGTGCGTCGCCGAAGTCGTTGATCGGGAGGCGCTCCCCACCAGCAAGGGCAGAGCGGTGCGCGACGATGCCTGGCAGCGTGAAGCGCGCGGCGACCCAGGCATTGACGGGCGGGAGGGTGCGGTTGTTGACCGCGGTGACGAAGTCGTCGACGAGGAAGTGGTGGCTGCCCTCGTGTCCGTTGTGGACACCTGAGAACTCCGCGGGGAGCCGCGAGGTGTCGTGCACCTTCGAGTGCCCGGACACGAACGCGTCGCGCAGGGCAGGGGCGACGTGCGCGAGCGACGGGTCGTCGGCATCCGCAGTCGCATCCGTCGCGATCAGGTCGGAGACATCCGTGACGCCCTGCTTGTCCTGCCACACGGCGACCTCGGCGAGCTGCTCGAAGCTGCCCTCCGTGCCGAAGTAGCGGAACCGGCTCTCGCGGATGTGCGAGGGGTAGCCGACGCGACGCATCTCGTTGATCCGCATGGACCCGCCCTCGGAAAGCTCGAAGAGGGCCGTCGCGTTCGAGAAGTTGTTGTCGAACATGCTGATCTCGCGGTCGAAGACGCCGTCCTGGCGGTCGTCGACCACGCCGATGCAGCTCACGCTGGTGGCGTGGCCCGGGATGGCACCGAGGACGCCGCCGATGGAGTGGGTCGGGTAGAGCATGGGCGGATAGCTCGCGGTGCGCTTCCACTCGGCGCCTCCCGAGTAGGCGTAGGCATCGTAGAAGCCCAGGTCCATGTCGTGGACGTAGTCGCCCTCGGCGTAGAAGATGCGCCCGAACTTCCCGTCGGCGAGCTGGTTGCGCGCGTAGATCGTCGCCGGGTTGTAGTAGCTGGTCTCGCCCATCATGTAGGTGAGGCCGGTCTCGCGTACCGCCTCGATGATGGCGGCGATCTCGTCTTCCGAGATGGCCATGGGCACTGCCGAGTACACGTGCTTGCCAGCCTGCAGCGCGCGGAGCACCAGCGGACCGTGCGTCCAGCGCTGGGTGAAGAGGGCGATCGCGTCGATCGAGTCGTCGGCGAGGAGGGCCTCGAAGCTCTCGGCGGTTCCGTCGAGCTCGGCGGATGCGTTGAGCGCCTCCGCGCGCTCGGGCAGCACGTCGGTCACGAGGATCCGGTCGACGCCGGGGTGGAGTTTGAAGAGGGTGGCGAACTGGCCGGCGAACTGACCGGCTCCGACGATTCCCAGGGACAGCGACATTGGTGACCTTTCAAGGTGACAGGAAAACCCTGGCTCCACCACGGTGGGGAGTCGGGCGCGGACCTCGAGCATCGCACGACTATTTACTCGCGTCAACACAATATCTGTCTGAATTATTGGCCCTTGCGGTTAAATATTTACTCGCATAAATTGTCGGCAGATAGCGATGGAGCCATCCGCGTCCTTGCGGTCGGCCGGATCCATCGCCCACACGAAGGAATGACAATGAAGTCTCGCGCTACCACCGTCGCGGCAGCCTCCGTCGCAGCGACGCTCCTCCTCGCCCTCACCGGTTGCAGTGGAGGCTCCGCCGAATCCGGCAGCACCATCGAGTTCCAGACCAACGCCTCCGTCGACTCCAAGCTCATGATCGCCCTCGAGGAAGTGACTGCCGCCTTCGAAGAGGCCAACCCGGGCGTCACGATCGACCTCGTCGCGCCCAGCTCGCAGTACGAGGCCGACATGAAGGTCAGGCTCGCAGCAGGCGATGCCCCGGACATCTTCGCCACCCACGGATGGTCGCTCCTCCGCTACAGCGAGTTCCTCGAGCCCCTCCAGAACGAGGCCTGGGCCGCCAACTTCAACCCAGCCCTCGACTCGGCCATGCGCAACGACGCCGGCGAGTTCTTCGCCCTCCCCATCGACACCGACGTCGCAGGCATCATCTACAACGCCGACGTGCTCACCGCGGCCGGCGTCGACCCCGCCTCCATCTCCACCTGGGACGACTTCGCCGAAGCCGCCGCGGCCGTCGATGCGAGCGGCATCGCCCCGATCGCCGTGTCCGGCAAGGACGGTGGCCCCGCCGGCAACCTCACCGACTGGATCGTCGCCGGCGCCTACACGCCCGAGCAGCTCGACGAGCTCAGCGCCGGTTCCTTCGTCGACGCCCCCTACGCGGCGACGCTCGACCTCATCGACGGGTGGCGCACCTCCGGCTACTTCAACCCCGACTACTCCTCGGCGACCTCCGACGACGTGTCGCGCGCGCTCGCCGACGGCAACACCGCCTTCGTCTTCAGCCAGAACCAGGCGGCCAACAACGCCCTGCAGTACAACCCAGACGCCAACCTCGGCTTCATGCCCGTCCCCTCCCTCACGGACGAAGACCCGTACCTGGTCGGCGGAGAGTTCAACGCCTTCGGCATCTCGAAGACGAGCGAGCACCTCGACGACGCGAAGGCCTACCTGGCGTTCCTCGCGCAGCCGGAGAACATCGCCGTGCTCGCCGAATCCGTCGGCAACCTCCCCGGACTCACCGACGCCTCGGCAGACCTCGGCCCGCTGCAGGAGTCGTTCGACACCCACGTCATCTCCGGCTCAGCGCCGCTCGTGCCGTACTTCGACCGCGTCTACCTGCCCAACGGCATGTGGAACACGATGGTGACCACCACCGACTCGATCATCACCGGCCAGTCCAGCGTCGACCAGGCCGTGACCCAGGTCGACGCCGACTTCACCAGCCTCTGGGGCCAGAGCTGAACGGCGAGCGGATGCTGAGAGGAGATCCCCATGAGCACGCTTGACACTGCAAGAACGCCACAGAAGCTGCCAGCCAGAGCGCCAAGGGCGCGGCGGAGCAGGGGGTCCTCCCCTCTCGCCGGAGCAGGGATGAACCTGCTCTACGTGCCAGCCCTCCTGCTGTTCGCCGTCTTCACCATCTACCCGCTCGTGACGGGCGCCGCCATCTCCTTCACGAACTGGAACGGGTACAGCGCCGACCGCAGTGACGTCGGCTTCTCGAACTACACTCGCCTCTTCCAGGACGAGACGTTCCGGCTCGTGCTCATCAACACGTTCATCTACGGCTTCGGGTCGACCATCATCCAGCAGGCCCTCGGGCTCGGGCTCGCACTTGCCCTCGACCAGAAGGTGCGCGGCCGCAACCTGGCCCGGGCGATCATCTACCTGCCGGTGCTCGTCTCGCCCGTGGTCATGGGCACCATGTACTACCTGCTCTTCCAGTACAACAACGGCGCCTTCAACGACATCGTCGTCGGGCTCGGCGGCGAGCGCGTCGCCTGGCTCAGCGACTCGGGCGCCGCGATCGCCATCATCGTCCTCGTCAACTCGCTGCAGTTCGTGGGCGTCTCCATGATCATCTACCTCGCCGGGCTGCAATCGATCCCCACCGAGCTCTACGAGGCATCCACCCTCGACGGTGCCGGGTACTGGAAGCAGTTCTGGCACATCACGCTGCCCCTCCTGCAGCCGGCGTTCGCGACGAGCATCGTGCTCAACCTCATCGGCGGGCTGAAGCTCTTCGACGTCATCGTCGTGCTCACCGGCGGAGGCCCCGGCTACTCGACCAACTCGGTCTCGACGCTCATCGGCGTCGCCTACTTCGACAACCAGAGCGCCGGCTACGCCTCGGGGATGGGCATCGTGCTGTTCCTCGTGATCGTGCTCTTCACCCTCGGGCTCAACACCCTGCTCAATCGACGACGACTGGACCGCGCATGACTGCAACGACCGTGACCGAATCGAAAGTGGAGCATCCAGCCCCACCGACCAAGCCGCCTCGCAGCGGCGGGCGTGCGCGCAGCACCGGCCGCCCGAAGCGAACGAGCCGCGCCACGGGGACGGCCCTCGGGCTCGGCGCCGTCCTCATCGTCGCCTCCGTCGTGCAGCTGCTCCCGTTCTTCATCGCCGTCACCACGGCCTTCAAGGAGCGCACCGACCGCTCCTCCCAATGGCTGTTCCCGACGACGGACATCTTCTTCGGCAACTTCGCCATCGCCGTCGAGAGCGGCAACATCCTGCGGGCCATCGGCAACAGCGTCGTCGTCACCGGAGTCTCGACGGTGCTCGTGTGCGTGCTGGGAGCACTGGCCGCGTATCCGCTCGCCCGACGCGCCTCGACGCTCAACAGCATCGTCTCGTTCGGCATCCTCGGCCTGATCATGGTGCCGCCGCTGTCGATCCTCGTTCCGCTCTACACGCTGCTCAACCAGATGGGAGCGCTCAACACGTACTGGGGCGCGATCCTCGTCATGGTCACCCACCAGCTGCCGCTGAGCATCTTCCTCTACACGGCGTTCATGAGGTCGCTGCCGCAATCGGTGGAGGAGGCGGCCACCATCGACGGCGCGAACCGACTGCAGATCCTCTTCCTCGTCGTGTTCCCCATGCTCAAGCCGGTCACCGCGACCGTAGTGATCCTCACCGGCGTCGCCGTGTGGAACGAGTTCGCGATCTCCGGGTACATCCTCACCTCGCCCGAGATGCAGACCATCGCGCCCGCGATCGCCTCGTTCTTCTCGGTGCAGAGCAGCAACCTCCCGGCCGCGGCGGCGGCGTCGCTGCTCGCCGTCCTGCCCGTGTTCGTGGCCTACCTCTTCCTGCAGAAGTACTTCATCAAGGGCATGGTCGCCGGCTCCGAGAAGTAGCCAGCGCCTCGGGGCGGAGCCAGCGCTTCGGGGCGGAGCCAGCTTCTCGGGATGGAAAAGTCGCTTCGTGCTGGGGAACTTCCCGGAACGAAGTGAGGTTTCCATCCCGAGGTTGGCTCTGGAAGAGCAGCCGCGCGTCGGGGGCGGAGTCAGCGCTTCGGGGGCGGAGCCAGCTACTCGGGGTGGAGCCAGCTTCTCAGGATGGAAAAGTCGCTTCGTGCTGGGGAACTTCCCGGAACGAAGTGAGGTTTCCATCCCGAGGTTGGCTCTAGAAGAGCAGCCGCGCGTCGGGGGCGGAGCCAGCGTCCCGGGAACGGAGCCAGCGCTTCGGGGGCGGAGCCAGCGTCCCGGGAACGGAGCCAGCTTCTCGGGGCGGAGCCAGCTACTCGGGATGGAAAAGTCGCTTCGTGCTGGGGAACTTCCCGGAACGAAGTGAGGTTTCCATCCCGAGGTTGGCTCTAGAAGATCAGCCGCGCCTCGGGGGCGGAGCCAGCGTCCCGGGAACGGAGCCAGCTTCTCGGGGCGGAGCCAGCTTCTCGGGATGGAAAGGTCGCTTCGTGCTGGGGAACTTCCCGGAACGAAGTGAGGTTTCCATCCCCAAGTTGGCTCTAGAAGATCATCGGGCGGTCGTCGTCGAGGGAAGTCTCGAGGTCGAGCTCCACGACGACGGGCACGTGGTCGCTCGGGCCGTCGCCCTTGCGCTCGTCGCGCTCGATGGATGCATCCACGACGAGGTCGTCGAACTCGGTGTTCCCGAGGATGAAGTCGATGCGCATGCCCTCGTCGCGGGGGAAGCGGAGCTGCTTGTAGTCCCAGTACGTGTAGCCCTCGACGCCACGCGAGCGGACGGTGTCGACGAAGCCGGCCTCGAGGAACGCCTCGAACGCGGCGCGCTCAGGGGCTGAGATGTGCGTCGAGTCGACGAAGGCTGCGAGGTCCCACACGTCGATGTCGAGGGGCGCGATGTTGAAGTCGCCCATGAGCGCCAGCGGGGTGTCCGGGTGCGCCTGCCGCCACGTGGTCATGTCGGCGAGGAGCGCCTTCAGCCAGGCGAGCTTGTAGGTGTAGTGCTCGTGCGTGAGCTCGCGCCCGTTCGGCACGTAGAGCGACCAGAGGCGGAGGTCCTCGACGGTGACGCCGAGCGCGCGGGCCTCGAGGGGGAGCGTGCCCTCTGGGGTCGTCTTGCCGAAGCCGGGCATGTCGGCGAACGTGATCTCCGGGTCGCTCATGGGGAGGCGGCTCGCGAAGGCCACGCCGTTCCATTGGTTGAGGCCGTGGATCTCGAGCTCGTAGCCGGCCTCCTCGAACACCTCGCGAGGGAACTGCTCTGGCTTGCACTTGATCTCCTGCATCGCGAGCACGTCGATGTCGGCCCGCACCATCCAGTCGATGACTCGGCCCGAGCGGGCCCGGATGGAGTTGACGTTCCAGGTGGCGATGCGCATGCGCTCAAGGCTATCGCCCAGGTATCGGGGTTGACGCAAACTAGTTTGTGGCGCAAACTAATTTGCATGGAGATCAACGGAAGCTCGACCCCCGCAGGCAGCGCCCCGTCGCAGGACGACGAGGCAGCCCTCGCGCCGAGCGAGATGCTGGCCCTCATGCGCGAGCAGCAGCGCACCACCCGCACCCGCCTCGACCGGGCCCTCTACATCCTGCTCGCCACCTGGGCCGTCGCCTGGCTCGTCGGATTCCTCGCCCTCTGGAGCGCTGAGGACGGCGGCGGCAACCCGGTGCTGCGCATCCCGACCACGACGGCATTCGTCGTCTTCGGGGTGCTCATGGTCATCGGCATCATCGTCTCGGCGGTCTCCGGTATCTCGATGGGCCGGGGGATGCGCGGCCGCAGCAACACCGCAGGTATGCTCTACGGCTTCTCCTGGTCGATCTCGATGATGGGCGCCTGGTTCTTCGCGGCGTCGCTCCTGCGCCAGGTGGACGACCCCGCCCTCGCGCCGCTCCTCATGCCAGGCGTGTTCGCCCTCACGATCGGCGTCCTCTACATGGCGGGCGCCGCCATGTCGCGGTCGAGAGCGCAGTTCGCCCTCGGCGCCGCTGTCGTCGCCCTCGTGGCCGTCGCGACGGCGCTCGGCGCCCCCACGCACTACCTCGTCTACGGCACCGTGGGTCCGCTCATCTTCATCACGTTCATCGTGCTGCTGCGCACGGGCATCATCTCGAGCGAGCCGACGCTGCGGGACGAGGTGCCCGCATGAGCGACACGAGCATCGACCTCGACCCGATCATCCACGCCCCTGCTCGGCTGCGCATCATGACGACCCTCGCCGAGAGCCTCGACGACGGCGACGAGATGACCTTCTCGAAGCTCCGCAGCCTCCTCGACATGACCGCCGGGAACCTCACGACGCACCTCTCGAAGCTCGAGGACGCCGGCTACGTCGTCATCGACAAGGCCTTCGCCGGCCGCAAGCCCATCACCTATCTGACCATCAGCCCCGCCGGACGCGCAGCGTTTCGCAGCTACCGGACGGCGCTCCTGAAGCTCCTCGGAGGATGACATGGACGCACAGCCCGCCCGCGAACAGCGCACCACCACGCCGACAAGATCCATCGTCGAGGTCGCCGACGTCGTGAAGCGCTTCGGCCAGCACGCGGCCCTCGACGGCGTCACCCTCGACGTCCGGGCGGGGGAGTGCGTGGGCCTCCTCGGCCCGAACGGCGCGGGCAAGACGACGCTGCTGTCCCTCCTGCTCGGCCTCCGCTCGCCCACGACCGGCACGGTTCGGCTCTTCGACGGAGACCCGCTCGACGTGCGCACCCGCACCCGCGTCGGCTCGACGCCGCAGGCGAGCGCGCTGCCGGAGGCCCTCAAGGTCGGGGAGGTGCTCGACTACGTCGCCGCGCACTTCCCGAGACCCGCGGCGAGGGGAGGGCTGGTGGATGCGTTCGACCTCGGCCCCCTGCTCGGCAAGCAGTGCGGCTCGCTCTCTGGCGGGCAGCAGCGTCGGCTCGCCGTGGCCCTCGCCTTCGTCGGCGACCCCGAGCTCGTGCTCCTCGACGAGCCGACCACGGGCCTCGACGTCGACGCGAGGCGCAGCCTCTGGGACGCCCTCCGCGCCAAGCACCGCAGCGGCTGCGCGGTCATCGTCACGAGCCACCACCTGGAGGAGATCGAGCAGCTCGCCGAGCGAGTCGTCGTCATCGACCACGGCAGCGTCATCACCGACGGCAGCCTCGCCGCGGTTGTCGGCAGCGTCTCCCGGCGACGCGTCACGATGCGCGGCGTGGACGTCGCGCGCATCCAGGCCATCGACGCCGACGCCCTCACCGAAGCTGTCGAGGGTTCGGCGTCCGGTGGGCGGACAGCGGATGTGGGGCTCGTGACGGCACTCGTCCGCGACTCGGACGCGTTCATCCGCTCGCTCGTCGCATCCGGTGCACCCTTCACGGACCTGACGGTTCGCGGAGCCACGCTCGAGGAGGCGTTCCTCGCCATGACGCAGAACGCCCAGAACAGGAGCTGAGGACCATGTCCACTGCAGGACTCATCGCCACGCACGTCAAGTACTCGCTCATCGAGACCGCGCGTGTGCCCATCGCCGTGATCGGCTCGCTCGTCTTCCCGACGCTCGCGTTCTGCTTCTTTGTGCTGCCGCAGAGCGCCATCGTCGACGACCCGGCGTTCGCGACGCAGGCCACCGCATCCATGATCGTCTTCGCATTCATGACGAACGGCCTCTTCAGCCTCGGCCTCGATCTGGCGGAGCAGCGGTCGAAGCCGTGGGTGCCCTACCTGCGCACGCTACCCGGCAAGCCGTCGGCGCGCATCGCGGGTCTCGTGATCAGCACCCTGGTCATGGCCACGCTCGCGATCATCCCCCTGCTCGTCGTCGGCGGACTGTTCACGGCCGCCGACCCGACCCCGATGCGCGTGCTGCGCGGACTCGTCGCCGTCGTGCTCACCGCGGTTCCCTCCGCCCTCATCGGCGCGATCGTCGGCACGACCGCCGGTCCCAAGGCCGCCATCGCGATCACGCAGGTGCTCATGTTCCTGCTCGCGTTCGGCGGGGGCCTGTTCCTGCCGCCTTTCCTGTTCCCCGACTGGCTCGACTCGGCGTCGAGGGTGCTGCCTGTCCGCCAGGCCCGCGAGCTCGTCATCGCGACCGTCTCCGGCGGCGAGTTCCCCGTGTGGGCGCTGATCGGCATCCTCGCCTGGACTGCGGTCCTCGGCTTCCTCGCCGTGTTCCTGTACAAGCGCGACGAGGGCCGCAAGTTCTCCTAGAGGAGGTGTGCTCCGCGAGCGTCCCCGGCCGCGACGCTGGTCGACTCGGGGTGGCGAAGTCACTTCGTGCTGGAGATGTTTCCAGCAGGAAGTGATGTTTCCAGCCCGAGAGTGGTGGTGGGGCGGGGTTAAGTGGATGAGGCGGGTGGCGCATCCGGATGCTGCGGGTTGAGGCGGTCGGATGCTGCCGGTTGAGGCTGGGCGGGCTGGTTCGTCCAACTGCCGGCTCGGGTGGTTGGTCGGCTCGCTGACTCGGGCTGGCGAAGTCACTTCGTGCTGGAGATGTTTCCAGCAGGAAGTGATGTTTCCAGCC